>NZ_JBBNKO010000014.1:0-61674 GCF_040092945.1 Collinsella sp. CLA-AP-H1
TCCGTTCGATTCATATGGTTTTAGTATAGGAAAAGGAATTTCTCGGGGCCGCCTCTCGGCGGCCTTGCGAAAAACAAATCCAAGTTAGACCATTTCAAATGGTTCGATGTCTGCCCGGATGCGACACATCTGGTGTGTCCATCCTCGCAGTATCCGGTTCTCAAGGTGCACGCCTGCGCTGGTTCCCGGTTGCACCGGGCCGCGCGGCAAGGAGATATATTGCCAGACCGGAGGGGCCCCGTGGGCGGGAATCTGGGCGTACACATTTCCTACACATCTTGTGATCCGACTAACGTTTGCCAGCCGTTAACTACCGCTCGCCGAGCATCTCTTTATATAAGGCAGTCTCATGGTTAAAGCGGATACGTCCCCCTAGCTAAAGCACAGCCAGCATCGAGCAACTCATCACGTTCTTCCACCGAGAACCCCTCGGCGTAGACGCGCACCACTGGTTCGGTCCCGCTAGGACGGACCAGCAGCCACGTGTCATCCTCAAATGACAGACGCAAGCCATCCATATGACTAACGTTTTGCGGCACCTTGCCACAAATCGACTTGGGGTTTACGCCCGGCAGCAGGGTTCGTAACGTTTCGGCATCTTCGGCCTCAAGGCGCAAATCGCGTCGACCGTAACTCGTCTTACCAAAACTGTCCTCGAGTTGGTCGACCAGAACGCCCAAAGGCGCGTCCGTCTTTGCCATAAGCTCACACAGAATCAGACAGGCGAGGATTCCATCGCGCTCGGGCATATGCGCGGCGATGCCGATACCACCGGCTTCTTCGCCGCCCATGAGGACGCCGCCCTTCTTCATCTCCGCCGCTATATATTTGAAACCGACTGGTTTGACGGTCACGCGGCAGCCAAGCGCCTCGGCAATGCGACGCACGAGCGTCGAGCATGAAAGATTGACGACGACGCGCCCCTCCAAATTGCGAAATTGAACCAAGTCGCCCAAAACGAGCGCCATGATCTGATGCGGATGTATATATCTGCCGCGCTCGTCAACCGCGCCGATACGGTCGGCGTCGCCGTCGGTCACCAGGCCAGCGCAAGCTCCGTCCTCGATAACCGTGCGCTCGCAAGCGTCCACCCACGGTTCAACGGGGTCGGGGCAGATATCTTCTTGGTCAGACGCCTGCCCGGCGTGAATCTCGTGCACCTCAACGCCAAGCTCGCGCAGCAAGTCGGCTAGATAGCCCTGGGCTGCGCCGCCCATGGGATCGACAACCACGCGCAAGTGCGCGGCGCGGATGGCTTCGGCATCGACAAACGATGCCACCGCCTGCATATAGTCAGGAATGATATCCGCGGTGCGATATTGCCCCTCGATCCCCATTGGCTCGGGAGCCATAGTCTCTTCGAGCTCTTCGATGACATCCTGGTTGGCGGTCGAGCCGTCACCCATGCGAATCTTGAGGCACAGATAGCCCTGCGGATGATGGGACCCCGTCACCATGAGCGCGCCGCACGCTTCACCGTCATAAGCCGCCGCCCACGTAAGGGCAGGGGTCGGGACAGGTCGCGAAGCGAGCACGGCGTCTAGCCCGTGCGCTGCTAGCACGCCCGCCGCAAGCTCAGCGAACTCGCGCGCCAGGGGCCGGGTGTCGAACCCTATATATACCGTTTTGCCCGGATTGGTCTTTTGCCACAACTCGCCGACGGCATCGGCGATACGGGCAACGTTATCGGCAGTGAAGTCCTCATCGACGCGAGCGCGCCAACCGTCAGTTCCAAAATGAATTATCGCGCACACGCGCAGACACCTCACAGTGTTTGGATCATGGTACGCATGGGGTATACCCGCAACATGCACTCGGCAACCTGCCGGCACCAGCATTCACCATTTGGGCAAATGCTGCCGAGGACATGCAAGCAATAAAAAAACCGCCCCGTATGGAGCGGTTTGCCCTTTATATATCGAGCGTCTCGGCCATCGCGGCCGTAGTGATTGCCGTGGTTCCACAGCAACTGCCCACCATTGCGGCACCGGCATGTCTCCATTCGATGCATGCGCGCGCGAAAGCTTCGGGGTTCTCGTGCCATACGGGGCCATCCTGAGTCTGGACCGGATCGCCTACGTTGGGACGCACCGTGACGGGAGTAGTCGCCGATGCAACCATCCTGGGCACCGCCGCGTTCGCGGCCGCAAGCGAACAGCAATTAACACCAACCGAATTTGCGCCGTGTTTTTCGGCGTACAAAACGGCTGCCTCGATGTTGAGGCCATCGCCCAACAGGTCGCCTTTATCGTCAACGACAAAACTCACCAGAACAGGCATGCCGTTGGCGGCATCTAGGGCGCCGGCAAGCATGGGCTGCAGATTACGGATAGACGTCACCGTCTCGATCAGCAGACCGTCAACACCAGCATTGAGCAAGGCGTGCGCCTGTTCGCGCGCAATGCCGCGGATTTCACGATACTCGGCAGAGTCCTCGGCAAACCACTCAATACCGATCGGGCCCATCGAGCCTAGCAGCAGCTGAGGGTGCGCCTGGCGGGCATCGTCGACGGCCCCGCGATTGACCTCCGCCACGGACGGCGCAATCTGGTCGTGCTTGAGGGCATAGCTCGATGCCTGAAAGGTGTTGGTAATGAGCACCTGCGCGCCGGCGGCGACATACAAGCGATGGATACGAGAAACGGTCTGCGGCTCTGCCAGATTCCAAAACGCCGGTGGAATGTCGGCGGCATCGTACTCACTCAACAGAACACTGCCCATGGGGCCCTGCGCCAACAAGGTCTCGCTCGACAAGCGGCGCGTAAGTTCCTCGGCACCAAAGCGGTTGTAATAACTCGTATCCATATATATCCCGCTATTCCTCGACGCTGATTCCCTGCTTTTCGAGATAGGCGAGCCAGCGGCTCATCGTGTCCTCGGATAGCGCATGCTCCATCATGCAGGCCTCGGAATCGGCTCGCTCAAATTCGACACCGAGCTCCTGAACCAAAAACGTGCGGATGAGGCGATGACGGTACCAGATAGCCGTGCCAACCTCGCGACCGCGATCGGTCAGGATTACCTTGCCGTAGTGCGATTGCTCGACAAGCTCGGATGCCTTGAGCGCCGAAACCGCTTTATTGACCGATGCCTTGGAGACGCCAAGGCGCTGCGCGATGTCGACCGATCGCACGCCGTTGGTTTCCCCCTCTTCGCTTTCAATGCGAACCATGCACTCCAAGTAGTCTTCGTTCGCCACCGTCAGATGTAGTTCGCGCGAGCTATTTGTCGTATCCATGATCTTCCGTCCCTTCTGCATTCAATGGCTGATTCTACCCCATCCAAGCGTCGTGGTATGCCGTGGCATACCGTGCTAGAGTTCTTGTTGCACACGACGACCAAGATTGGAGCGGTCTTTATGGAAAACACCACCACGAGCCCCGATGTCCTCGAACGCTTTTTGCGCTACGTCCAGATCAACACGCAGTCCGAGGATGCAAACTGCGACCAGGTACCCTCGAGCGCCGTTCAGTTTGACCTTGCCAACGTGCTGGCCGAAGAGCTGCGCGAGCTTGGTGCGGAAGATGCCCACGTGACCGAGCACGCCTATGTCTGCGCGCATATCCCCGCAAGTGCGGGCGCTGAGGACAAGCCCGCCCTGGGCCTGATCGCCCATCTCGACACCACCGAAGTTGCACCGGGCGCCGGCGTGAAGCCGCACATCGTACGCTACGAAGGTGGCGACCTGGTCTGCGGCACGGTTGACGATAAGCCCGTTGCCATGAGTACCGCCAAGCTTCCCGCCCTGAATGACCTAGCGGGTGAGGACCTGGTCTGCAGCGACGGCACCACGCTGCTGGGCGCAGACGACAAGGCAGGCGTCGCCGAGATCATGTCGCTTGTCGCGCGTATCGCTCAGGACCCTTCTCTGCCCCATCCCGCACTCGGCATTTGCTTCTGCCCTGACGAGGAGATCGGCCACGGAGCCGAGCTGTTGGATATCGATACCTTTGGCTGCAAGTACGCCTACACGGTCGACGGCGGCCCCATCGGCGAACTGGAGTGGGAGTGCTTTAACGCCGCCGAGGCGACCGTCCGCTTTGAGGGCCAGTCCATCCACCCGGGCGACGCTAAGGGCCGTATGGTCAACGCAGGCAATCTGTTCTGCGACTTCAACGCGTTGCTCCCCTACGTGCAGCGCCCGGAGTATACGGAAGGCTACGAGGGCTTTTATCACCTTGAGGGTGTATCTGCGACCGTCGATCACGCCACAGCGCGCTATATCGTCCGCGACCATGACGCCGCCAAGTTCCAGCTGAAACTCGACCTTATTGATGCCGCCGCCTCGATGCTCAACCAGCGTCTGGGTGAGGAGCGCGTGACGGTCGAGATTAAGCAGCAGTATCGAAATATGGCCGAGATCGTTCGTGACTATCCCGAGCTTATTGATGTTGCCAAGGAAGCCTACCTTGCCTGCGGCGTTGAGCCCCAAGTGCTGCCGATTCGCGGCGGCACCGACGGCGCCCAGCTGTCGTTCCGCGGTCTGCCCTGCCCCAACCTTTCCACCGGCGGCTATTGCTACCACGGCGTCAACGAGTTCGTCCCGGTCAGTTCGCTCGTCAAGATGACCGACGTGCTCCAGGAGCTCGTCGCCCGCTTTGCATAAGCCTGGCTGCACAAGTCCAAAAGACGAATCGCCCCGTCCTCAAGCAAGAACGGGGCGATTTTTTTGCTGCAATGAGAACAGGTTGACGCACGCCAGCCTCTTAACGCAAGGAGTGTCCCAAACTGCCGGCACAAAAGGAACGTCCCCAAGTGCCAAGTGTTCCGGCAACGCCGATGTTTTGGCGCGGACAGCGAAAACCCGCCAGAGCGAGCAAGGTGCCTTGAAACGAGGCGGCATTGATCTTTTGATCATGCCGCCGAAGTTGAAAGGCAGATTGCCGCTCTGGCGGGTTTGCAGCGTCAACTGGTTACGCGGTTTGGTAAAACCGCGTAACTCTAATAGTTGGCCTCGTAGCCGTTACCGTCGCCGGTGGGCTCTTCGTAGTAGTCCGAATCGCTCGAATCGCTTGAGTCATCGGAATCGTCAGAGCTGACCGATGAGGTTGCGGTACCGTTTGCGTAATCGTCAGACGTGTTGTTGTTCAGGTCGCCGATCGTAGAGCTGGAACCGTCGGAAAGACCCATGGTGTTGGGACCCTTGGGATCCTTGCCGGCATCGACGCGCTCCATCATTTCCTTGAGCTCGTCCTCGTAGACAAAGACGTAGCTCACACCGTCGATCATGGTGCTGTCGTCGGCGTACGAGGGCAGGTTGGCCGAGTAGATACCGTCGACATCCATACCGCGCATGGCGTTGACCGTAGCCACGATATCCTGAACGCTCATATCGGTTACGAGCATATCGGACAGCGAATTAACCAGGCCAAAGATCTTCGTGGCATCGAAGTTATTGAGAATCTGGTTGGCAAGGGCGCCAAGCACCTGACGCTGGTGGCGCATGCGCGTGTAATCGCCGTCGGCATAGGTGTAGCGGCAGCGGGCATAGGTAAGGGCGGTGGCACCGTCCATATGCTGCTGGCCAGCGGTAATCTTAATATCCAGGTGCTCGGGGTCGTCAACATCATCGGTTGCGTTAATGTCGATACCGCCAACCGAATCAATCAGCGCCTGCATACCGTCGAAGCTGACCTCGGCATAGTGGGAAATCTGAACACCGCACAGCTCGTTGACCGCCTCGACCATGGCCTCGGCGCCGCCAACGGTATGGCAGGCGTTGATCTTCATGGTCTCGCCCTTGTACTCGACCTTGGTGTCGCGCGGAACGGAAATGAGCGTCGCCTGCTTTTGCGTGGGGTCGATGCGTGCCAGGATAATCGAGTCGGCACGATACGTATCCTCGCCCGGACGGCCGTCGGTGCCAAGAAGCAGCACGTAGAACGGATCCTTTGCCTCATCGGTGTCAACCAGAACCCGACGCAGATTGTCGGTAATGACATTAGAATCGCCGAGCTTGCCCATAATGGTGGCAAACCACAGGCCGGCAGCGGTAGTGGCACTCAGCAGCACGCCAAGCACGACAATGAGCGCGACGTGACGAATCGTGTGGCTACGACGACGTTGACGAGCGCGCTCGGAATAGCGAGCCACGTTATCGCGACTGTAGATCTTGGCCTGCGCACCAGTTGAGGGTCTTCGGGCGGTGGTATCCGCGAGGGGCTTTTTATTAAACATAGGCAACCTGTATTAGTAGATGACGGGATCGGGGACGGTAGCATGCTCGACATGCGCGCCGAGCGCCTGCAGCTTTTCGACAAACTGCTCGTAGCCGCGCTTGATGTGATGGATGGCCGAAACCTCGGTCGTCCCGTCGGCGATCAAGCCCGCTACGACGAGGGCCGCTCCGCCACGCAGATCGGGCGAGGTAACCTGTGCACCCGAGAAGCCCTTGACGCCATGAATCATGGCATGATGGCTCTCGATACGAATGTCGGCACCCATGCGCACCAGCTCAGAGGCAAACATAAAGCGATTCTCGAAGATGTTTTCGGTAATAACGGAACTGCCGTCGGCAAGGGCGGAGAGCACCATAATCTGCGCCTGCATGTCCGTTGGGAAGCCGGGGAACGGAAGCGTCTGGATGTCGACCGGCTTGATACGCTCGGCACGGTTCACATGGACGCCATCTTCGACGCGCTCGCAGTCGATACCCATGAGCTCCATCTTCTTGAGCACCATGCCCAAGTGAATGGGGCAAAAGCCCGTTACATCGACACCGCGATCGTCGGCCATCAACGCACCGGCAACGATAAAGGTACCGGCCTCGATGCGGTCGCCCACCACGCGATGGGTAACGGGATGGAGCTCTTCCACGCCTTCGATAGTCACGACGGGCGTACCGGCGCCAACAATCTTGGCGCCCATCTCGTTGAGCATGTTAGCGAGATCGACGATCTCGGGCTCGCGCGCGGCATTGTCGATAACCGTGGTGCCCTGTGCGCGCACAGAGGCCATGATGAGGTTCTCGGTCGCACCGACGCTGGCGAACTCGAGCGTGACGGTGGTACCGCGCAGACCTTGGGGCGCATTAGCGTTGATGTAACCGTGGGCGGTATCGAACTCAACGCCCAGGGCCTCAAGACCAAGAATGTGCATATCGATCTTGCGAGCACCCAGGTTGCAGCCGCCCGGCATGGCAATTTTGGCGCGATGGAAGCGGCCCAGCAGGGGTCCCATGACGGCGGTGGAAGCGCGCATCTTGGCAACGAGCTCGTAGGGGGCCTCCCATGAATCGACCTGAGAGGTATCAATCTCGAGCGTGTGTTCGTCGAGAACATCGATCGTAGCGCCCATGCCTTTGAGCACCTTGCCCATCACGTGGACATCGGAAATATCGGGCACGTTCTGCAGCGTCGTCTTGCCCGGCGCCAGAAGCGTTGCCGCCATGAGTTTGAGCGCGGAGTTCTTGGCGCCCGAGACGGGCACGGAGCCTCCGATGGCGTGGCCACCCTCAACGCGGATAATATCCAAGGTCTACCCTTTCAAAAAGCATGCCCGGGGTGGCTGGGCCATCCCGGGCATGATGTGTTCGCAAATGGTCGAACGCTAAATCGTTTGACTATTGGGCAAGCTTGAGCTTACACCATGCGATTTCATTATAGAGGTAGGCGCGGCGTGCATCATCCTCCGACAAATTACCCAGCTTCTCTTCAAAACCTTGAATATCAGCTTTAAGCTTGTCGGCATCGACGGTCGCCAAATCGCAAGCGCGCTCGGCGAGAACGGTCACGACATCGTCCGCAACCTGGGCATAGCCGCCGGCCACGGCAAACGTGTGGTCGACAGTGCCCATGGCCTTATCGGAAACGCGAACGTAACCGCGGTCGATCGTGCAGATCTCGCTGGAGTGAGCAGGCAGAACGCCAAACTCGCCATCCGTGGACGGAATCGACACAAACGCAGCGTCGCCCTCATAGGCGCAGCTCACGGGGCACACGATGCGGATACGCATAACCTACTTCTCCCCCATCTTGCGGGCGCGCTCGCGCACGTCCTCAATCGTGGAAGCATAGCGGAAAGCCTGCTCGGGCAGGTCATCGGCCTTGCCGTCGACAATCTCGGCGAAAGAGCGGACGGTATCCTCGACGCGGACGTAGACACCGGGGTTGCCGGTGAACTTCTCGGCGACGTGGAAGGACTGCGAGAGGAACTGCTGAATCTTACGGGCACGGTTGACCGTAAGGCGCTGCTCCTCGGACAGCTCGTCCATACCCAGAATGGCGATGATGTCCTGAAGGTCGGAGTACTCCTGCAGGAGCTCCTGGACCTTGACGGCGACACGGTAGTGCTCCTCGCCGACGATCGAGGGATCGAGAGCGTCGGAGGAAGATGCGAGCGGGTCGATAGCCGGGAACAGGCCGAGCGACGAAATGCTACGCGAAAGAACCGTGGTGGCGTCGAGGTGCGTAAACGTCGTGGCAGGCGCCGGGTCGGTCAGGTCGTCTGCGGGGACGTAGACAGCCTGGACGGAGGTAATGGAGCCCGTCTTGGTCGAGGTAATGCGCTCCTGGAGGTCGCCCATCTCGGTTGCCAGCGTGGGCTGGTAACCAACGGCGGACGGCATACGGCCCAGCAGTGCGGAAACCTCGGAACCTGCCTGGGAGAAGCGGAAGATGTTGTCGATGAACAGCAGAACGTCCTGGCCGCGATCGCGGAAGTACTCAGCGGTGGTAAGGCCGGCCAGACCGATGCGCAGACGCGCTCCGGGCGGCTCGTTCATCTGACCATAGACCAAGCAGGTCTTGTCGATAACGCCAGACTCGCTCATCTCGAGGAACAGGTCGGTGCCCTCGCGGGTACGCTCGCCGACGCCGGTGAACACCGAGGTGCCGCCGTGCTCCTGGGCGAGGTTGTTGATGAGCTCCTGGATCAGAACGGTCTTGCCGACGCCGGCGCCGCCGAACAGACCTGTCTTGCCGCCGCGGATGTAGGGCTCGAGCAGGTCGACGGCCTTGATGCCGGTCTCGAAGATCTCGGTCTTGGTGGTGAGCTCGTCGAAACGGGGCGCTGCATGGTGGATGGGGTAGAACTCCTCCACCTCGGGCATGGGCTTGCCGTCGACGGGCTTGCCCATGACGTTCCAAATGCGGCCGAGCGTCTTGGGACCAACGGGCATCTTCATGGGCTCACCGGTATCGGTGGCGATGAGGCCGCGCTGCAGGCCGTCGGTCGAGGACATGGCGACCGTGCGGACGACGCCGCCCGGAAGCTGGCTCTCGACCTCGAGGATCGTGCTCAGATGACCGATCGGGGTCTCGGCCTCGACCGTGAGCGCGTTGTAGATCGGGGGCACCGCGCCGTCAAACTTGACGTCGACGACAGGGCCGATGATTCGCACGATGCGACCATCACCGGCAGTCGTCTTCTTGGTGGCTTCCTCGACCGCAAGCTTTACGGTGTTATTAGCCATTACTGTTCCTCCAATGCTGAGGCTCCGCCGACGATCTCGTTAATCTCGGTCGTGATCGAAGCCTGGCGCACGCGACTATACGTGCGGGTAAGGGTCGAGATGATCGCGGTGGCGTTTTCCGTCGCGGAGTGCATGGCCTTGCGGCGTGCACCCTGCTCGGCAGCCGCCGAATCGATCAGGGCCTGGTAGATGACCGTCAGGATATAAGACGGCACAAGCTTGCCGAGAACATGCTCGGGAGAGGGCACGAACTCGAACGTGGACGAGATGCGCTTAGGGGCGTCGGTCTCGTTCTTACGCGGACCGTGGGCCATAGCGATCATCTCGGGGTCGAGCGGCAACAGATGCTCGACGCGAAGCTCCTGATCCACGCGGTTCTTGGCGTGGTGGTAGACAAGCTCGACACGGTCAAGCTCACCGGCACGATACGCATCGCAGATATGAGAGGAGATCATGCGGGCCTGATTGAAATCGGGCTCAGAGGAGTTGCCCTCAAAGTGCATGACAACGTTTGCGCGGTCACGGAAATACGTGGCCGGCTTACGCCCGCACGCGATGATCTCGCATTCGATGCCGTCGTTCGCCCAAGAAGCGGCGAGCTTTTCGGCCGTGCGCTCCACCGTCGTATTGAAACCGCCGGCAAGGCCGCGGTCCGAGGCAACAACGACAATCAGGCCATGCTTGACGCTCTCATGCTTCTGCAGCATGGGATCGGTGCCCGAACAGGAGGCGTCGCCGGCGACCGTCAACATGACGTCGGTCAGCGCCTCCTTATAGGGCTCGGCCTGCTTGGAGCGATCGAGGGCACGACGAATCTTGGCCGTAGAGACCATCTCCATCGTGCGCGTGATCTGCTTGGTCGTGGTAACCGAGGAGATTCGCTTCTTAATGTCGCGAAGGTTGGCCATGGGGCTTAGTTCTCCTCTGATCCAGAAACATCCGAATGGTGCTTGGCCATGAACTGCTGCTTGAAGTCGCCGATGACGCGCAAGAGCTCAGCCTTGGTGTCATCATCGATCTTCTTGGCGCGAACCTTGTCGAGCAGCGAACCAAAGCCATTGTCCATGTACTCGATGAGCTCGGCACGGAAAGGCAGCACGTCGGCGATCTCCAGGTCATCCAGGAAGCCCTCGTTGCCAGCGAACAGCGTAACGATCTGCTCGCCAACCTCAAACGGCTTGTAACGCGGCTGCTTCAGGAGCTCGGTCATGCGAGCACCGTGGGTCAGCTGCTTCTGAGTAGCCTCGTCGAGGTCGGAGCCGAACTGCGTAAAGCCAGCGAGCTCCTGATAGGAAGCGAGGTCCAGACGGAGGTTGCCGGCGACCTGCTTCATGGCCTTGGTCTGCGCATCGCCACCGACGCGGGACACGGAGATACCCACGTCGACTGCCGGGCGCTGACCCTGGAAGAAGAGCTCGGACTGCAGGTAGATCTGACCATCGGTAATGGAAATGACGTTGGTCGGAATGTAGGCCGAGACGTCGCCGTCCTGGGTCTCGATGATCGGCAGTGCCGTCATGGAGCCGTAACCGTTCTTCTTGGACATCTTGACGGCACGCTCGAGCAGACGAGAGTGCAGGTAGAAGATGTCGCCAGGATAGGCCTCGCGTCCGGGCGGACGATGCAGCGTCAGCGACATCTGACGGTAGGCCACAGCCTGCTTGGACAGGTCATCGTAGATGACGAGCACGTGGCCGCCGGGGTTGGTCTCGCTGGCGGGCTTGCCGTCCTCGCCGTTGTACATAAAGAACTCGCCAATAGCGGCACCGGCCATAGGCGCGATGTACTGCATAGGGGCGGAATCGGCAGCGGTGGCCGAAACGATGATGGTGTAGTCGAGCGCACCGTGCTGAGCGAGGGTCTCGCGGATGTTGGCAACCGTGGAGGCCTTCTGGCCGATGGCAACATAGATGCAGACCATGCCCTTGCCGCGCTGGTTGAGGATAGCGTCGATGGCGATGGCGGTCTTACCGGTCTTACGGTCACCGATGATGAGCTCACGCTGACCGCGGCCAATAGGCACCATGGAGTCGATAGCAAGCAGACCGGTCTGAACCGGCTCGCACACCGGGGTACGATCGATGACGCCGGGAGCCTTGAACTCGATGGGGCGACGGTGCGTAGCGACGATGTCGCCCAGGCCGTCGATGGGCTGGCCGAGCGGATTGACGACGCGGCCGAGCATGGCACGGCTCACGGGGATATCCATAACGCGGCCAGTGGTGCGGCACTCGTCGCCTTCCTTGATGGAGTCGACGGCACCGAACAGAACGGCGCCGACCTCGTCACGGTCAAGGTTCTGGGCAAGGCCGAAGACGGTCTCACCGGTATCGGAGCTCTTGAACTCCAGAAGCTCGCCTGCCATGGCGCTCTTGAGGCCGGAGACGCGCGCGATGCCGTCGCCTACCTCATCGACCGTTGAAACCTCATGCGTATCGACCGTCGCGGAGAGGCTCGTGAGCTGCTCCTGCAGTTTCTTGGCGATATCCTGGGCATTGAGGGTTTCGGACATTAGGCTTCACCTCCGTACGAATTAGCAGAGTTTGCGAGGGTCTCCTGCGCGATGCGCAGCTGCGTCTTGACGGAAATGTCACGACGCTCGCCGCGGGCCTCGAGCACCAGGCCGCCCACGATAGACGGGTCGACCTGCTCGATAAGGAATACCTTGCGGCCGAAGTCCTGCTCGCATTTCTTAGTGATGGTTTGACGCAGCTCGTCGTCGAGCGGGATCGCCGTGGTGACGGTCACGCCCACTACATCCTCGTCTTCCTCGGCAACATACTTAAAGGCAGCTGCCACCTTGGGAAGAAGGTCGAGCTGGTCGCGCTTGGACATGGTGTCGAGCACGGCGATGATCTCGGGGCTGGCAGAAGCCAGGCGCTCGATCATCTCGAGGTCCTCAAACACATGGTCCTCGGCCTTAGCGGCTTCCAGAAGGGAGCGCGCGTAGGTCTCGAGCACCTTGTCCTGATAGCGGCTAGTCGGCATTCAGGCTACCTGCTTCCTGGATGTAGCGCTCGATGAGCTTCTTCTGCTCGGCATCGTCCTCGAGTGCCTCGCCCACGATCTTGGTGGCGACGGCAACGGACAGGTCGGCGATGGAGCTCGCGGCACCGGCGTAAATGGACTTGCGCTCGTCCTCGACGGTCGTATGGGCCTTGGCGATGATCTCCTCGGCCTCCTTGTGAGCAGCCTCGATGATACGGGCGCGCTCGGACTCGGCGTCCTTACGGGCCTCGAGAACGATGTCGGCAGCCTGACGACGGGCGTCGGTGACGATCGAGTCGGACTCAGCGCGCTTGGCGATAGCCTCCTGCTTGGTCTTCTCGGCCTCGTCGAGGCTCTCCTCGATCTTCTTGCCGCGCTCCTCCATGGTTTTCATGATGCCCGGCAGGGCGACCTTTGCCAGCACGATCCAGATGATCAGGAAGGCGATAAGCGCCGGGATGAACTCCGCCATCTTAGGGATGAGGATGTCCGCACCGGCAGCGCCGTCCTCGGCGAACGCGGAAACCGGCATGAGCAGCGCGGCCGCGGACGCGGAGAGTGCGATCGCGCTCTTCTGGGATGAAAGATTCATACTTGACGCTCCGTGCTATTTAACGATCAGCGCGACAACGAAGCCGATCAGAGCCAGAGCCTCGCCGAAGGCGGAGCCCATGATGAAGACGGTGAACACGCGGCCCTGGACCTCAGGCTGACGGGCCATAGCACCCGTAGCACCCAGAGCAGACAGGCCGATAGCAAGACCAGCGCCGATAACACCGAGACCGTAACCGATAACTCCCACGATTCCTCCTTTGTCGTGCGTGTCTTATTTCACGCAGGATAACCTTTTTATAACTGCCGGGCTCCATGGGTACGGGCACCGGCGGTTTAACGAATTGCCTTACCTTTAAGGCGCGAACGGAAGATTACTCCTCCTCCGCGACCTCCTCTGCCTCGGAGACATACACGGCGGTAAGGACCGTGAAGACGTAAGCCTGGATGGCGCCGACCACAAGCTCGATCGCATAGATCAGGATGAGGATGGCAAGCCAGGCCAGCGAAGGCAGGGCGCCGACGGCGTGGGCCGCGGAAACCTGCTGAAGCAGCGGCTGCATGAACATGCTCGCCATGATGGCGAACGAGCCCATGACCACGTGTCCTGCGAACATGTTGCAGAACAGACGGACGGCGAGCGTGATGAGGCGCAGGAAGGTCGAGAAAAGCTCGACGACCCACACGAGCACGTTCATCGGGAAGCTCACGCCCTGCGGGGCGAGGCTCTTGATGTAGCCGATCACGCCGTGAGCCTTGCATCCGTAGTAGATGAAGTACACGAAGGCGAAAATGGCGAGTGCGGCGGTGGAGCCGATTGCGCCGGTGCCGGGCTTCATTCCCGGGATCAGGCCGATCATGTTATTGATCAGGATGAACAGGAAAAGCGAGCACAGGAACGGGAAGTGCTTCTTCCAGTTCTCACCCACGACACCCTTGCCGATATCGTTCTCGACGTACTCGATGATGTACTCGAAACCGTTGACGAAGAAGCCCTTGGGAACCAGGGTCTGCTTCTTCTTGAACACGGCCAGGACGATCAGGAGCACGATCGTGGAGACGATCAGCCAAAACGAGTACTGCGTGATGCCGCAGCTCAGATCGCCCACGACAGGGGTGGAGCTGAACTCGCTGACCAGATGATTAATCTCATCAGGCAGCTTTTCAAAAATTTCCACGACTTACCTTTCGACCTCATGAGGATCTCGCAGCGCCTTGGCGACGCGAACCGCGCAGGCGGCCATAAAGGCCACGAAGCCGATCGCCTCGCCCAGGAGGAACATGCGAAATGCCTCTCCGAACAACACAAACACAACCAAGGTAAAGACAAGCAACGCGATTGCCGAGACCGCGAGACTCACCATACCCTTGAGCATGTCCGCATTCTGCTTATCGTCAAGAACCGGCTTGAGCGTAAAGACAAAGGGAAGGAAGGCAATCGCGCCCGCGATGGCACCTGCAACGATAGCGAGCAGATCGGCTATCTGAAACACTGGCGTCCTCACTTTCCTTTTTAACGCCTTACAGAACAGTTCCCGCCAAACATTGGTGACTATTGTACGAGCCAATCGCTAAAGTACAACCGAAAAAGCATCGGTTAATACGCACCTGTTCGTTTTCTTAAGACCTTCTTTATGCCGCAGGTACGGTAATACGTTTTTCTCGAACCCTGCAGGGCAAAACGTCCGTTAACAGGAGTGCGCGTGGTCGTCTTTTGCTCGCCCGCGCGCACCATTTCTTCGTATTTTCGACGTTAGCCGGTATGGCCCAGAGATTACAGCGTGCCGTAGATGCGGTCGCCGGCGTCGCCCAGGCCGGGAACGATGTAGGCAGCTTCGTTGAGATGGTCGTCGATGGCGCAGGTATAGATATGCACATCGGGGTCCTTCTCAGTCAGCGACTTGAGGCCCTCGGGGGCCGCGACGATGCACAGCATGCGGATGTCCTTGACACCGCGCTCGCGCAGGTAGCTGATGGCCATCTCGGCCGAACCGCCCGTGGCGAGCATGGGGTCGACGACCAGGCAGATGCGCTGGTCGATATCCTTGGGCATCTTGCAGTAATACTCATGCGGCTCGTGGGTAACCTCGTCGCGCTCCATACCGATGTGGCCCACGCGAGCGGAGGGTACCAAGTCGAGGATGCCATCGACCATGCCAAGGCCTGCACGCAGAATGGGAACGATGGCGAGCTTTTTGCCGGCGAGCTGCTTAAACGTTGCGGTGGTGATGGGGGTCTCGACTTCGACGTCTTCCATGGGCAGGTCGCGCATGGCCTCGTAGCCGTCAAAAAGTGCGAGTTCGCGCACGAGCTGGCGGAACTGGTTGGTGCCGGTGTTTTTGTCGCGCAGAATCGACAGCTTATGCTGGACGAGCGGGTGATCGACAAGGGTCACACGGGACGTATCGTAGGTGACGGTCATGGGTTGATTGCCCCTTTCGTTGCGGCCGGAAGATGGCCTTGCTGGCAAGGCGCATGGCGATGTTGTTGCCGCGCGCCGTGCATTAGTTTAGCGGTTTGTTGTATCGAGCAGCCCATCGCAGCCCTACTGTGCGGTACTGAGCGAGCGCTTGACTGCATCACACCAGCCCGCAAGGTTTTGTTCGCGGCGCTCGGCGGACATGTGGGGAAGGAAGGTCCTAACGATCTGGGCATTTTGCTCCAGTTCTTCCAGGTCTTCCCAATAGCCGACGGCAAGACCCGCCAAGTACGCGGCACCGATCGCCGTGGTCTCCACCGTCTCGCACTGCAACACGGGGATATCCAGCAGATCGGCCTGGAATTGCATGATGAACTCGTTGCGCGAGGCACCGCCATCGACGGACAGGCGCTCAATCGAAAGTCCCACGTCCTGCTCCATGGCGCGTAGTACGTCATAACTCTGGTAGGCCATGGACTCGCAGGCCGCACGCACAATGGTCGCGCGACTCGAGGCGCCGGTCAGGCCGCACACGATACCGCGAGCATGCGGGTCCCACCAGGGAGCGCCCAGGCCTGCGAAGGCGGGGACGAAGTAGCAGCCCTCGTTGTCGTTAATCGAAGTGGCGAGTTGCGCGGACTCGCTCACGCTCGAGATGATGCCCATGTTGTTACGCAGCCAGTTCATGGTTGAGCCGGCGGCAAAGATAGAGCCCTCGAGCGCATAGCTGATCTTGCCGTCCGCGGCGATACCGATCGTGGAGACCAGACCGTTCTTGGATTCGACGATCTCGTCGCCGGTGTTCATGAGCATAAAGCAACCCGTGCCATAGGTGTTTTTGGTCTGGCCGGGATGGAAGCAGCAGTGGCCGAACAGCGACGCCTGCTGGTCGCCCGCCACACCCATGATGGGTGGCATGTTGGTCATGATGTCGCTCGCGACGCGGCCGTAGTCGCCCGAGCTCCAACGAACCTCGGGCATCATGGAACGCGGGATGTCGAAAAGTGCCAGCAGATCGTCGTCCCAATCGAGCGCATGGATATTAAAGAGCGCGGTGCGGCTGGCATTGGTGTAGTCGGTGGCAAAGACCTGACCGCCGGTGAGGTTGTAGATGAGCCAGGTGTCGATGGTGCCGAACATGAGGTCGCCCGCCGCCGCGCTCTCACGCGCACCGTCGACGTTATCGAGAATCCACTGCACCTTGGAGGCCGAGAAATACGGGTCGAGCGTAAGCCCCGTGCGGGAGCGCACCAGCTCTTCTGCGCCCTGCTCGACCAGCTCGTCGATCAGAGGTGCGGTGCGACGGCATTGCCACACGATGGCGTTATAGATGGGCTGGCCGCTTATGCGGTCCCACACCACCGTGGTCTCGCGCTGGTTGGAGATACCGATGGCGGCAATGCGGTCAGAATGGATGCCGCTCTTAAACTGGACCTCCATCATCACGCCGATCTGGCTGGCAAGCACCTCCGTGGGATCCTGCTCCACCCAGCCGGGGCGCGGGAAGCTGGTTTTGACGCTACGACGCGCCTGGGCGACGATGCAGCCGTACTCGTCGACGATGGTCGCGAGTACCGAGGTAGTGCCGCAGTCGAGCGCCATGATGTAGGAACCGCCAAAGCTAAACGGGGCGTCTTCCATACCCAGGCTACCTAGATTCAACGACATCGCTTAAACCTTTCTATTGCATCGGGTCGGACAGGACCCGTTCGATCTCTGATGCGGGAAGCGCGCCTTGGCGCAGGATCTGGAGCTCGCCGTGCTGAAACGACACGATGGTTGAGGCATCGCGACACGGGGTCTCACCGGCGTCGACGGCCACATCGACCCCCTCCAGGATGCGCTCCTCCACCGTGGCAAAACTTGCCGGCGCGGGCGCTCCATGCGTGTTGGCGCTGGTGCAGGCAAGAGGGCTGCCGCAGGCGCGGATGAGCGCTTGCACCACGGGCGAGGCCGAAGCGCGAAGTGCCACCGTGTCGTCGGCGGCGCGCATAAAGGTCGGCACGCAGGGGGCCGCCTTAACCACGATAGTCAGGGCACCCGGCCAGCATCGTCGGGCGAGCATGCGGGCCTCATGAGGGATATCCACGCCATAGCGGTCGAGCGCCTCGGCATCATCGACCAGCCAGGCAACCGTTTGGGTGAGCTCGCGCTGCTTGAGGGTAAAGATACGACGATAGCCGGTACCGAGCGCGGGGACCGCGGCGCCGTTGACGGTGGCCTGCGGATCGCGCGGCCACGGCAGAGGCTCACTTGTATCTTGTGGAACGGCATCCGAGAAAGCGTTGACCGCCACGGCGACACCGTAGACCGTCTCGGTTGGAATAAGCGCCAGGCCGCCGCGACCGAGTAGCTCGGCCGTGCGCTCGACTGCAAGCCGATGCGGCTCGCGCGCTCCCTCGTATACCCGATAGACCGTCTGCATGTGTATGCCAGCCCCTTACGCCCTGGTGCAAGTTTGTTTACTGTGGGGCATTCTCGCACGAAACGTTCAATCTATTTGCCCAGAGCGCATGTTGGTTTGGTGAGCGGCTCTAGTAGTCGGTGAAAGTGAGGGGGTTATTGGACGGCTACGAACTTCTTGGGTCTTCCGGCGTGACGTTCTTGGGCGGCGTAGCGCTCGATGCTGTCTATCGTTATCATCCGACGGCCATCGACGAGTTCAACATCGAGCTTTCCGGCTTTGACCAGCGCGGTAATCCGCGGAGCGGAGACTTTGAGGTCCAGCGCCGCGTCTTTAAATGTTCGGCACGCCGCTTCTCGAGCGTCCTCGTGGTCGATTTCGACTGAAAGGGCCACGACCTCGGCCGAGCGTTCGTACCCTGCCGGAGTCAAACCGTTGTTGAGGTCGTCGGCCAAAAACGCCATCAGCGCCTCGGTGGCATGGGCAATCGCTTCTTCGCGCGTATCGCCATCGGCAAAGGCACCGGGAATCTGCGGGAAGCTGGCGCAGTAACCGTCGTCTTCTTTTATGAGAACGCAGTCATAGGTAAATCGCTGCCTCATTTTGCCTCCAACTACCATCCAGCTTGGCGACGAATACTTGCCCACGTGCCCTTCTTTGGTCGATCACCACCAGAGCCGTTCACGGTGACAACACGGTCGCCAGAAACATACTTAGCATGACTGCCGACTTGCGCGACCTTCACGAATCCATCGTGCTTGAGTAGGGCAATGATTTCCCGAAAGGTAGGAGGTTGCATGGGCCGACCTCTTTCAGCCGTCCTAATTATAAACTATTTTATAATTTTTGCTAACCAGTTAATAAATATTACTGGCGCTGCTTGGGCTCGGTGACGATGGCTCGGACGATACGGGGACGATCGGTGAGGTCGTGGACGATGCGCACATCCGAAAGGCCCGCTTGACGGCAGAGCTCGGCCGCGGCGTCGAGCGCGCCCTCGTAGAGCTCGCAGGCAAAGAGGCCGCCGGCGCGCAACATGTAGGGCGCCGCGTTGAGCAGACGGCGGAAGATATCGAGGCCGTCGGCACCGCCCTCGAGCGCCAGATCGGGCTCAAAGTCCTTGACCTCGTGCGGCAGCGAGCGCATGACATCGGTGGGAATGTAGGGCGGGTTGGAGACGAGCACGTCAAAGGTGCCCCACTCTTCGCGGGGAATGGAGCTCACCAGGTTGGTGAGGCTAAAGGCGACCTCGTCGGACGTGAGGCCAAGCGCATCGCGGTTTTTGGTAGCAAGGTCGATGGCGCGCGGCTCGATATCGGTAGCAGTGCAGGTGACGTGGCCGCGACGCTCCCAGGCAAGCGAGAGCGAGATGCAGCCCGTGCCGCAGCCGACCTCGAGAACGCGGGCAGTGCGGGGCTCGGCTGGGGCAGGTACGTTGGCCTCGGCGGCATCTTGCACGAGAGTCGTCTGTTGGTCGTTGCCCTCAATGGCGATGCCGTATTCGTCGAGCTCGGGCTCGGGGGTTTCCATGGCCTCTACTTCTGCCGCCTGCGCGGCGGCTTCCTCGGCCTCGCGATCGGCAAGCTCCTCGGCATAGGCGCGGCTACCGAGCACGTCGCTACCCAGCGCAGCCTCATCGGCGGCCGTCAGGTTGGCGGCACGGCGCTCGGCGGTCGCGCGTTCGTCGGCCAGCGCCGCCTCGGCTTTGCGAGCCTGCTCGACCTCATCGTTCCAAGGCAGCTCCACGCGCTGGCGGGCGGCGGCCTCGGGGCTCAGCACCTCGGCATCCAGGTAGTTGAGGACTTCTTCGACGAGCATCTCGGTCTCGGGGCGCGGGATGAGCACGCCGGGGGCGCACGCAACATCGACCATGCGAAACTGCGTGCTACCGGTGATGTACTGCAGCGGCTCGCCCTTCGCGCGACGGACGACCGCCGCGTGCATGGTCTCGAGCTGCGCCGCGTCGAGCGTCTCGTCCATGCGCATATACAAGTCGATACGCGCCAGGCCCGTTGCCGCGCACAGCAGCCACTCGGCAGAAAGACGGGGGTGTTCCTCGCCGCGCTCGGCCAGGTACTCCTTGGTCCACTCGAGACAACGCTTGATGGTCCAGATCTCGTTTGCCATGGGGTCCTCCCCTCTTAAGCGCCGGGCGGCGCACGAATGTCGGAGCAGATTGTACGCGAGGCCAGCGCTTGGCAAGGGACGATTGAAGGCGATTATCGAGAATCAGCCCAGAATTTTGCAACCGGCTCGCTCAAAGTGTTCATTCGCCGACGTCCATATCTGCATCCGTCAAGCTTTTGGCAAGGTTGCCCCAAAACTGACCAATATCTAACCAAATACTTGCCACATCGCTTGACGCGCGACGCATCAAAAATCGCCCCGCGACTTCTTGAACGATTTTTCGAGCATTATTTTTAAAAATGATAAGTAAATTTAAGCAGGTAAACAACTTAATTGCTATTAAAGAAGATTGAATAAACTCACAAAGCAATGTGCCCGACCTAGTCATTGGGGACGTTCTTAAACGACTAGCTGTCAGGGACAGTCTTCGCAGCCAGCCACAAAGAACCGTCCCCATCTGCCAGCCTTTAGGGACAGTCCCCATCTGCCAGCCTTTAGGGACAGTCCCCAACTGCCGGCACAAAAGGAGCGTCCCCAAGTGCCAAGTGCCGCAAGAATGTCCCTTTTGACTAGTCATTTAAGAACGTCCCCAATGACTACCCGAGAGAACGCCGCAGGTAGAAAGCGGACAGCGAGCGACGTCCAGAGCGAACAAGTTGGCATGAAAAAGGCAAGGCATAGACCTTCTGGTCATGCCTTGCCTTTTGAATGACAAATTGTCGCTCTGGGCGGCGCGCAGCGTCAGCTGGTCCGCCGTTCGTTAGAACGGCGGAACCTAAGGGCGCAGCGTCGAGCCGTTACGGCGTTTGGTAAAACGCCGTAACCTAAACTGCCTGTGCCAGCTTCTCGGCTCGCTCGGCGGCGGCAAGCGCCTCGATGACGGTGCCAAGTTGATCGCCCAGAAGGACGCCGTTGTAGGTGGAGTTGAAACCGATACGGTGGTCGGTCACGCGGTCCTGAGGCTGGTTGTAAGTACGAATCTTCTCGGAACGGTTGCCGTGGCCAATCTGGCTCTGGCGCTCGGCGCCGAGCTCGGCCTGCTGTTTCTCGAGTTCCATCTCGTACAGACGGGCACGCAGCATCTGCATGCAGACCTCGCGGTTCTGGATCTGGGAGCGCTGCTCCTGCGACTGCACAACGGTGTTGGTGGGCAGGTGAGTGATGCGTACGGCGGAGTAGGTGGTGTTAACGCACTGACCACCAGGGCCCGAAGCGCAGTAGGTGTCGATGCGCAGGTCGGACTGGTTGATCTGGACGTCGATCTCCTCGGCCTCAGGAAGCACGGCGACGGTTGCCGTTGAGGTCTGGATGCGGCCCTGAGACTCGGTCTTGGGAACGCGCTGTACGCGATGCACGCCGGACTCGAACTTCATGACGGAGTAGACGCGGTCGCCCTCGACCTTGAACTCAATGGACTTAAAGCCGCCGGCCTCGCTGGGGCTGGAGTCGAGCACGGTAGTCTTCCAGCCGCGCGACTCGCAAAAGCGCTGATACATCTTGTACAGGTCGCCGGCGAAGATGGCCGCCTCGTCGCCACCGGCGGCGGAGCGGATCTCGACGATGGTGTTCTTGTCGTCGTTGGGGTCGCTCGGGATGAGCATGTACTTGATGTCTTCCTCGAGCTGGGGAAGCTTGGCCTCGTTTTCGGAGATGTCCATCTGGAGCATCTCCTTCTCATCGGCATCGGTGGTATCGTGCAGCATTTCCTTGGCAGCCTCGATGTCATCGAGCGCGCCGATGTACTCGCGCGAGGCGGCGATGAGGTCGGACTGGTGCGCGTATTCCTTGTTGAGACGCGTGAACTCCTTGATATCGGAGGCGACGGCCGGGTCGGAAAGCTTCTTCTCGAGCTCCTCGTAGGCCTTGATGATCTTTTCGAGCTTGTCGCGCATGACGGGACTCCTTTATGTGCGTGAAGGCGAAAATCGGCAGAGTTGATGGGGCGCGCGGCGCCACTGCGGGGGTAAGCCCAGCTAGAACATGTCGATCTTCAGATACATGCGCATCCCTTCGCGTATGAGGTACATAGTTGCGGTCTAACCCATACATGATAGCGTGCGCAGGCATACCTGCATATAACCCGCACGGAATGCGACAAAGGGTCAGCCTCTTTCCTTGAATACAACTTCATCCGAACGCCTCCCGCATTCATCCGCACATATACGGATAAATTTGGGAATCCGATACCCTGAGGGCCGGATCGGCCGGCCCCGGGAGATCGGAGGACGCCATGTCCGGAAAGGGCGGGAAGGGCGCCGCGAGGGCGGTCCCGAGGACCCACGGCAGGCTCACCGGGTACGAGCGGGACACGGTCCAGAGGATGCTGAAGCGCAGGGTTCGCTCGGCCACTTCCTCGAGAGGTTCAAGGGCGTATCGACCCGCAGGCTCCACAGCTGCCTGATGTGGTTCAGATGGCTGCGCGAGGCCGCACGCGTCGGGGACAGGACGTCGCTCATGCGCGAGCAGCTCGACGACGGGCGCTACGAAAAGATCCGGAAGAAGATGATGGAGCCGGAGTACGAGTTCCATCTGGAGCCGGACGTGCAAACGGCGGGTTAACATAGCCTTTCACCAAAAAGGGCGAGCGGCCGCGCCCTGCGACCACCCGCCCTCAATCAAAGCCCTTCTCGGCCGCCGTAGCTACCGGTTCCGGCGCCGCAGGATAACGCCTGCGGCGATCAGCACCACCGCGCCGCCCGCGATGCCACCCAGGGCCATCGGCGACAAGCTGGTATCGCCCGTATACGGCAGACCCGGCTTCTCCTCCTTCGGCACCGGTGACTTGCTCGGCGGATTGGTGGGCGGCTCCGTCGGCGGGGTGGTCGGCGGCGTGTACGTGTTCTTGAACACCGGCGCCATGGCGCCGTCATAGGTTACCGTCGCCACCAGATGGCCCGCACCGTCGTCCGTCACCGTCACCGTTACCCGGTGCTCGGCCGCGTCGTACGTCACGTTCTTCTGACCGTCGTCCACCTCGGAGATGCTGTAGGCGTACGTTCCGGGCTTGTCGTACGAGATCGCCTCGAAGCCCACCGTGCCGTCCGCCGCGTTCTTTGCGGTCTGCAGCACCTTGCCGTCGGCATCCTTCAGCTGGAAGGAGAACTGCCCTTCCTTCAGGTCCTCGCCGCTCAGCACCTTGGAGGCCCCCAGCTTCACCTCAGTCGCGGCCGGCGCGTAACTGTTGCTGAACACCACCGCATCCGCAGCCTTGCCGCCCTTGCTGTAGGCAACCTGCGCCTCCAGCGCGTGCGTCTCCGCATTCTCCGTCACCGTCACCGTCGCGGTAAAGACCGTCGTGTCGTAGGTGACGCCGTTCGCCGTCGCCCCTGCCCGCTCGGACACGGTGTAGACGTACGTCCCCACCTTGTCCAGCTGCAGCGGCGCGAAGCCGAACGTGCCGTCGGCGCCGTTCTGCACCGTCTGCACCACGTTACCGTCGGCGTCCTTCAGGTCGAAGAAGAACTCACCCTCGGCCAGGTCGCGGCCGGTCAGAGCCTTCGTTCCGGTAATCGTCGCCGTCGTTGCCGTCGGCGTGTAGGTGTTGGTGAAGGTCAGATCCGCAGCCGTCTTGTTCGCCGTCGCGGTCAGCTGGCCGCTGCCGTCATCGGTCACGTTCACCGTTACGTCCAGCACCGCATCGCTGTAAGTGATGGTGCCATCTTGGCCCGCAACCTCCTTCACCTGGTACGCATGCGAACCAGTTGCGGTGTACGAGATGGCCTTGAAGGTAAACGCTTTACCCACGTTCGTGGTCCGGTCGATCTCCTGCCCGGTGGCCACGTCAATCAGCGCGAATGTGAACTCGCCATCGGCGGGCGTCCGCGTGGTGGCCGGGTCGGCATTCTCAAGCATCTTGGTGCCAGAGATCTGGTAGGAGGTCTGACCCGGCTGGTAGCTGTTCGCAAACGTCATGGTATTGGGGGTGACGCCGTTCTCGGTGCCCTCGCTCGGTTTCACCGTAGAGCTCTCTACCACCAGCTTGCCGTCGTTGTTGTCCTTCACCACGTAGGTCAGGGTGTACGTCTTGCCGGTGTAGGTCACGCCCGGCACGCCCGGCGCGCCGTCCGTCGGCTGCACCTCACGGACCGTGAAGGGAAAGGTGCCCGCATGGTCGAAGGTCAGCTCGTTAAAGTAAACCTTGCCCTTGGCGTCGTTCTTCTGGGTCTGGAGCACCGTACCGTCAGACCCCACCAGCTCGAAGGCGAAGTCTCCCGCCTTTAGCTGATAGCTGCCGTCGTGCACGTCAACGCTCTTGGTGAGGGCGATCGCGCCGGAGTTCGTCGCCTTCGCCTTGTAGGCGTTGGTGAAGGTGGGCTTCGTGGCGTCCGCGCCGTCGTAGGCGACGCTCGCCTGCAGCGTGCCGGCATTGTCCACAACCGTCACCGCGGCATGGTGCACCGCGTCGTCGTAGGTCACGTAGGCCAGATCACCCTTCCGCTCCACGATAGTGTACTCGTACGTGCCCGGCTTCGCGTAGGAGAAGGCGTCGAAGTTAACACTTCCGTCCGCGCCGTTGGTCGCGGTCCGGACGGGCTTGGCCCCGGCAAGCTGCTCAGCAGTCATTTTGCCCTCGTACACATCGAAGGTGAACTCGCCGTCCTTGGGGACGATCGGCGTGTTGTCGTCCTTCTTCACATAGCTCTTCTGCGCACCGAGGGCCAGACCGGTCGCGGCCGGCTGGTAGGTGTTGGTGAAGGCATCCGAGCCGGATGCGCTCGTCACGATCGCCTTCGCATTCAGTGCTCCGTTCCCGCCGTCTGTGACCGTCACCGTATAGGTGAGGGCATGATTGTCATAGACCATGCCCGGCTCCGCGCCCGGCTGCTCCACGATGGTGTAGGTGAAGTCCTTGCTCGCGGCGCCGTCCAAGTCGGAGAGCTGGAACTCGCGCGTGAAGCAGACCTTGCCGTTTGCATCGTTCTTCGCGGTGGCGATCACGTTGCCGGCAGCGTCCTTCAGGTCGAAGGTGAACTCGCCGTCCGCAGGCTTCGTCGTGTGATCGAAGCCGTCCGCAACCTTGATGGTCTTGGTCGCCGTCAGCTCCACGGATCCCTTTGCGGTGTAGGTGTTGTTGAAGGTGGGAGCCGTAGCGGTACCGTCATAGGTGACGGTCACCTTCGTCTTGTTGTTGTCGTCCTGGTTCTGCTCTACCTTGACGTGGACCTTGACTTCCTTGGCGTCGTAGGCCACGCCGTCGACGGACTGGCCGGCCTTCTCCTCCTTGAGCGTGTAGTCGTACTCGCCCAGGTTCAGGCCCTTGACGGTCAGCTTGACCTTGCCATTCTTATCGTTGGTGCCGCGAGCGTCCTCATTGCCGTCCTGGTCGTACAAGCCGAAGGTGAACGCATCGGCCGTCAGGTCCTTGCCCGCGAGAACTTTCGCGGCCTCAACGGTGACGTCCGCCGTCGGCTTCGTGTTGGTGAAGGTCGGCACGGCCTTCTCACCGTCGTAGGTGACGGTCGCCTTCAGCTCGCCCTTTTCGTCGGTGACCTTGACGTGGACCTTCACGCCCTTCGCGTCGTAGACGACGGTCGAGTCGGCGCCCTTCACCTCCTTGATGGTGTAGTCGTGGTCGCCCGGCGTAGCGTAGTCGATGGCTGCAAAGGCGACCTTGCCGTCCTTCTCGTTTTGGACAGTCTGGACCACGCTGCCGTCCTTGTCGAGCAGCTGGAACGTGAAGTCACTCCCCGCGAGCTCACCGCCCGTGAAGCGCTTCGTCGCCTTGAGCGTTACCGAGGTCTCCTTCGGGTGGTACGTGTTCGTGATCACCGCAATCTGATCGTCGATCACCTGAGATGTGGCGGTGCCATCATCCTTATAGATCTGCTCCATTTTGACGACTGGCTCGGTCAGATTTCCCTTGCCGTCATCCTTCACCGTTACGGTCACTTTGTATTCGGCGCTGGAGTAGCTGACACCGCCCAGCCAACTGGGATCGCTCTTGGCGGGCGTAGTCTCGGCAATGTAGTAGGTGTACTCGCCAGGCTTCTCATACTTAATCTCTCCGAAGCTAAATTCTTCGGCGCTCGTAACGGTCTTCTCGACCTGCTTCATGCCGGCCACGGGCGCTGCCGTGGCACCATCAGGCATCGGCGTTCCATCGGCGGCGCGCAGGCAAAGCTCGAAGCTGTCGGCGCTAGTCCACTCACGGCCGGTGAACTTCTTCTTCGCCTTGATGCCTGTGAGCGTCACCGAAGACTTCACGCTGTAGCTGTTGGTGAACACCAGCTTGTTGTCTTTGGCCACCGTGCCGTCGGAATTCTGCGGGGCAATCCTGCCCGAGATGCTATTGCCTTCTTCAGTCAGATTCTTGTCACCCTGCTTGCGGCCGGTCAGCTTATAGCCCGCGGGCATCTTGTCTGCGCCGGTCAGCTCCTGCACCGCGTACTGGTCACCCTCGGCGAGACCGTACACGCGGATCGTCTGGTCGGCCGTGATGGTCTGCTCGCGGCCGTTCTCGAGGTCGAACATTTTGCCGACCTGCTTCTCGCTTGCGGCCCCCGCGTTCTCAAACACCGCGGCCTTGTACGTCTTCCCCGCCGTCGTGGGCACGGTGAACTTGAAGGTGAACCCCGCGTCCGGTTTTCCCGTCAGGCCCACTGGCACCATGACCTTCTTCATCACCTCGAGGCTCGCCTCGCGTTCGTTCGCCACGCGCACGCAGGTGGCGCCCGTAAACAGGGCGTTCAGATTCATGTCGCCCAGGTCGGCGCGGGCGCCCTTCGCATTAGCGTCACCAGACACGTCCTGCGTGATGCCCATACGTATCCAGCCCGTCTCGGTCTCCAGGCGGTAAGGTTCGTCCTTCTTGGTGGGCCCATACTGGTAGACACGTCCATTGGCGCCGTACTTAAGATGTACCTCATTCTCGCCGCCCTTGGCGTCATTGTTCCAGGAAAGGTTGCCGTTGCCGTCGAGCGTCCCGTCGGACGTCTGGCGCTGGCCCTTGATCCACGTGAGCGTGTTGTCAATGTCGCCCTCTGCGCCAAACTGGCCCAGGCTCTTCATGAGCGAGCCCACGCCCACGAACGTCGAAACGCCGTCATCAACTGTACCAGCATCGGCGTGGACGCCGTAATCGTCCACAATCACCTTGATGAGCCTGTCATTAAGCAGAAAGCCATTGGGCGCCGAGACCTCCTTTAGGAAGTAGGTACCCTTCACGAGCGGCTCGCTACTGTCGCTCGTAGACGGGAATACGCCCGCCCCTTCGAGCTTGACCGGGCTGGCGACCGACCTCGTCGTCAGGGTGTCGTAGGGGGCCTGGTCGCCATCGAGCACGGCCTTGCCGTTCGCATCCGTAGTCACCTGGGTGGACTTGTAAAGGCCGAACTTCGCCCCGTCAACGGGCTTACCCTCGGTATCGGTCTTCTGCACGAACAGGCGATTCTGGATGTTCGTGACGAGCAGGCGCGTGGCGAACTGCCGCTTGAAGTTCGTGCCGTCTGCGATGTCGTCGCTGTACACGTGGACTGTGTTCTCAGGCGTCGCGTCGCCGATCGAGCTCGCCGTTGTGTGGTAGATGGCCACCGTGTACTCGACATCCTTGCGGGCATCACCGCTCAGCAGGTAGTAGTACTTGGAGATGTCACCGGGCAGATTTTGAATCTCTACCTGGTACTGGCCGCTTGTGTTGAGCGTGAAGGCGTGCAGGTCCTTCTTCGCCGCCTCGATAGCACCGGTCATGCCCGGCTCCTTGGCGAGGGTGTATCCCGCTCCCGTCGATGGGTCGCCCGACACGGCGTACCAATTGCTCGGATCTTTGATACCTGTGCCTGCGCTTTTGTCGCGCTTGAGCACCACAGCGAACAGTATGCCGGAGTCCAGATTGACGGTCTTGTCGGACTTCGTCAGGTCATTCTTTGCCTTGTACACGGTCGACGGCGCGGTGATGACCTCCTTCGCGGCGGCGAACGCACCGGTCTTCCACACGACGCTGCCCGCGTCCATACCGCCGCGGTTGATGATGACGCCGCCCGCGCCGTTCTCAGCGCTCGCGGGCACGTACTCGAGCTGCATGCTACCACCCGTCGCCGCGAGACTCGAGCTGTATCCCTCGGGTACGAACGTCTCCTTCAGGAGGTAGTACTTGTTGTTGTCGTGATCCTTGTTGTAGAGATCGTCGAAGTTGATGACGCCGTTGTCCACGTCGTTCGTGAGCGTTAGGTGGCCGGCCTCGTCCGTGGTACCGGAGCCGATGAGCTCGCCCACGGTCTTGAAGTCCTTGTCGGTCTTATAGAGCTTGAACTCGGCACCCTGTACGAACTTGCCGTCCTGGTCGAACTTGATGATGTCGGACTCGGGCACCGTCACGAGGTTGAACTTGAGCTCCATGTTGGAGTCGGTGGCGCCGCGCTCCAGGTAGAAGAACTTGAGGGTGTGGTTGGTGCCGTCTTTGAAGGTGTTGCCGTCGAAGCCCGAAGTGCCCTTTTTCGCCGCCTGGTACTTGCTCAGCAGCGTGCCGTCGCTTTTGTCGTTCACCTTAATGTCGCCCGTATGAAAGTTGATACTCAGACTCGCACGGCTGTGAATACCGCCGATATCACCCACGAGGACATCATCGATGAACACCCAGACGTCATCATCGCCGGCGAACTCGAAGGTCATGTCCTTCTTATCGTTCGTCAGGCCGCCGTTGGGCTGCACGAATCGCGTGGACATTGAGAGGCCGAAGTGGTGGTTGACGTGGTTACCGGCGTTGTTTGCCGTGATGTCATTTTGGACGAGCCGGCCGCTTTCCTCCTTGAACACCTTGTCTGCCGCATCGAACGGGAAGAACTGACCCCGATGGGACGAATCGCCCACTTTGTCAATGCCCCAGGTGTCATAGACGTCGAAGGCATTCTTGTCAGCGTTGTAGGCTGCGTAGTTTTCGGAGCTGTCATAGACGTAGTAGCCGTCCTGAACCTTGAGGAGGCCCGTCACGCCAAAATGGGACGTCTTGCCGGTCTGGGCAGAGGAATCGAACAGATAGCGGAGGGAGTCGCCGCCATAGGTACCGGAAAGCTGCGGGTAGCCGTCTGAAAGCGTGTTGCTGACAATGCCGGGCTGCGGGTTCGTGTTGCCCGTCCAATGGTTGAGCGGTGCATCACCCTGGCCATCGTTAAACTGGAACCGGTGGCTTGCGTTGATGCCGCCGTTGCCGGAAACCGACAGATGGTTATCCGGATTCACCCAGTAATCAAACAGGTTAATTGTTGTCCCCGAAGGCGAAATCGTCGGAACCGTGTGGTCCGAAATTGCCGCCTCGGCACGAAGCGGCAGGAAGAAACTCGCCGTCAGCGCGATGGCGAGGGCCAGAACAATCGCATATGGCGAGACCGAGCGCAGCCCGCGACGACGGCCACAAGACATGACGGACCACCGCTCGCGCGGCCGGTGTTCACCAGGAAGTTCCCTGCTTAGACACCCCCCCCGGTAGCAATATTCACGAGTCGAGACGTCATCTCTCTGAGCTCCTGCATAATTTCCTCCCCAGTCACACGGCGACCTGCCCGGGCGCTCCCCGGGGGCCGAGGCGGTCTGGCACATGCCCGCGGTCGTTCAAGGAATACCAACCCCAGCATATGTCTCTTAAGATATCTTAGCCTTTTTCTATTACAGTTTTTGTCTCATTACCGATGAAATCGGCTCAGTCCCTTTGTCACATTCTAGAGCGTGCGGAGCAGGGCGATGAGGAAGCGGGTGCCTTGGAGGTAGGCGCGACGGGTGATGCGCTCGTTGGTGCCGTGGACGCCGCGGTCGCATTCGTCATCGTCGACCACAAAGGCGGAGAAGCGGATGCACTCGCGGCAAATGCGCTGGTAGTTGGCGGCATCGGTTGCGCCAATCACGGTCGAGGGCACGATGCTGATCGGCTCTTGGCCCATCGCAGACGATCCGTTTTCCTCCGTCCCCTTGGGATCACGGAAATAGCGGGCGGCGATGGCGCGAACGGCCTCGAGCCCCGGACCGCCCACGCGCGGGGACGGCGAGGGCTCGGAGCTGCCGGGGCCCAGCTCGACCTCGACTCGGCCAGCGAGCCCAGCGGTGGCAACGGCCTCGCGGCAGCAGGCCACGACATCGGCCACGCTCGTGCCCTCGAGCATGCGGAAGTTGATATTGGCCCACATATCCTGCGGCATTACGTTGGCACCGGTACTGCCGCCTTCGATTTGCGTGGGCGCGCAGGTGGTGGTTACAAGCGGGTACAGCTTTTTGCTGGCGAGGCAGTCGCGCACGATGGCATCCTTGCTGGCAGCAATCTCGTCTGCGGTATAAAGCCCCAGCTCGACGAGCTGCGCGGCAAGCAGGTCGGTCACACGCGCCGGCCACTCGATATCGCAAATCGCGGCAATAGCGCGGCTGAGCACTTCGAGCGACGTGCCGCCGTAAGGGTTGGAAGAATGCCCGCCTTCGCTCTTCGTCCTGAGCACGATATCGGCATAGCCCTTCTCGGCAAGATCGGCATGCATAAGCCAACCCTCACCTGCGCTGTACTCGGCAGCCGCAACGATGCGGTAGTCGCCCTCGTCGATCAGGTACTCAAGCTCAACGCCACGCTCCTCGAGCGCGCGACCAATGGCACCCGCGCCGTACTGCGTGGTCTCCTCATCCTGGCCAAAGGCCAGCAGCAGCGTTCGTTCGTGTTGCCAGCCGTGCGCCAGCGCATACTCAACGGCCTCCAAGATGCCCGCAACCTGGTCTTTCATATCGATGGCGCCGCGGCCCCAGATGTAGGTGTCGTCCACGTGCCCGCTAAAGGGGGCGTGCGTCCAGTCGGCCTCGGTACCCGGCACCACGGGAACCACGTCCATGTGACCCATGAGCATAACGGGCTTAAGGGCCGGATCGCTGCCGGCAAGTGCCACCAGCAACGAATGGTCGATAAGCTCGACCTTGCCCGCCGCAAACACGCGCGGCCAGGCCTGCTGCATATAGGCGCGCAGGTCGTCGAAGGGTTGCCAGTCCACCGCCTCGGCATCCATGCTCGAGACGGTCGGAAACGACAGCACGCGGCCCAGGCGTTCGCACGCACCGGCCTCGTCTATATCGGCAAAATCGTCCTCATGCGCAAAGAAGCGCCAAATCTCGGCCATGACATCCTTTCGATTGTGACGACAAAGGCCGCCCCACGGGAGCGGCCCTGCAACGTAAGCGTTTGCGTCGGTTATTTGTCCTCGAGATAGCGAGAGAGGAACTCGCGAGTGCGCTGGTGTTTGGGGTTGCCGAAGAGCTCGGCCGGCGCGGCGTCCTCGAGCACCACGCCCTTGTCCATAAAGACCACGCGGTCGGACACGGTTCGGGCAAAGGCCATCTCGTGCGTGACGACGACCATGGTCATGCCGTCGGCCGCAAGCTTGCGCATGACCTCGAGCACCTCGCCCACGATCTCGGGGTCGAGCGCGGAGGTCGGCTCGTCGAACAGCATGATCTGCGGATTCATGCACAGGGCACGAGCGATGGCCACGCGCTGTTTTTGACCACCGGACAGGCGACCCACGGCGGCGTGCGCGAACTTTTCGAGCCCCACGCTCGTCAGATGCTCCATCGCGACCTTCTCGGCCTCGGCCTTGCTCATCTTTTTGAGCGTGACGGGCGCAAGCGTGCAGTTGTCGAGCACGTCCATGTTGTTGAACAGGTTAAAGCCCTGGAACACCATGCCGATGTCCTCGCGGAGTTTATTGATATTGCAGCGCTCGGCCGTGAGGTCCTGGCCGTGGAACCAGATGTGGCCCGCGTCCGGGGTCTCGAGCAGGTTGAGGCAGCGCAGGAAGGTCGACTTGCCCGAGCCCGAGGCGCCGATAATGGTGACGACCTCGCCGGGGTTAACGGACAGGTCGATGCCCTTGAGCACCTCGAGCGAGCCGAAGCTCTTGCGCAGGCCCTCGACGCGGATGAGCGGCTCATTGGTCTGTGCGGCGGCCGCGGTGCCGGTAGTGGCGGTATCTGCCATGATGATTCTCCTCGTCTTGAGCCTAGTTGGAGCTGGGCAGCGTTGCCGAGGCCTCGGCGCCGAGCTTTTTGCCAAAGGCCTCGAGCAGGCGGCTCGCCACGAGCGTCAGGATCAGGTAGACCACGAGCGCCACGCAGTAGACCTCCATCTGGCGGTAGTACACGCCGGCGACGGTGGTGGTGGCGTACATGAGGTCGAACACGCCGATGACCGAGAGCACCGACGAGTCCTTGATGTTGATGATGAGCTCGTTGGTGAGCGCCGGAATCGCGTTTTTAATGCCCTGGGGGAACACGACCTTGCGCATGGCTTGCCACTGCGAAAGACCCAGCGAGCGCGCTGCCTCGGCCTGGCCGGGGTCGATGGACTCGATGCCGCCGCGCAGGACCTCCATCATGTAGGCGGTGGAGTTGAGCGAGATGGTGACGAGGCCAGCGGTGAAGGTGCTCCAGATCTGGTTGGCCTGGGCGGTCTCGAAGCCCATGCCGCGCAAAACGGTGAAGCCCGCGTAATAGATGAGCAGGCCCTGGACCATCATGGGCGTGCCGCGCACGATGGTGGAGTAGATGGTCGCAAAGCCGCGGCCAATGCTCTTAAAGAAGCGCACCAGGTCGTTGTCCACGCGATCGAAGGTCTGAATACGCAGGAACACAAAGAGCAACGCCAGGAAGAATGCGATGACGGTGCCGAAGGTGGCAAGCGCGATGGTGATCTCGATGCCGCGGATAAAGAAGTCCCCGCTCTTGTAGGTCATGTAGACCAGGCTCGACAAAAAGTCGCTGGGGTTGGAGTCCGAGACGATGCTCACCCGTACCAGGTCGATAAACGACATGACGCAGCGGTCCACGAAAAAGATCGCCGCGATGGCAACCACGACATAGCTGCCCAAGCGTGCGCCACGACGGAAGCGCTCGGATGCGAACGGCGACGTTTCGCGATAGTCATTCCAGTGCATGAGTTTGGTGACGAGCGCCGCCGCCGACACGACGAGCCAGGCCCAAAGGATTGCCCAAAGGCAATCTTGGAACACGCCCGTGGGGGCCAAGAAGCTCAGCGGCGTGGGGTTGCGCTGGCTAAACGCCAGGCCGAGCGCCGCGATAACGCTCGTGCCTAGGTATACATAACGGTGGTCGGCCTTGATAAAGGAGGCCAGGCGATTGATGGTTTTCATGCTGCCTCCCTATGCCGGCTGACGGTCGAGGCACGCGTCCCACATTTGGTCGCGCTCCTCTTGGCTAATGCCCTTGAGTGTCTTGTCGATGAGCTTAAGGAGTTTGTCCGAACCCTTGCGGCAGCCGACGTTTGCCGCGACCTCCTGCTTAAAGCCCTCGCCCTCGGCAAAATGAATGGGAACGATGCCCGGGTTTTGAGCCATATAGCCCTTCTCGTTCTCGGTGTTGTAGGTCACGGCGTCGCAGGTGCCCTGCAGCAGGTTCGAGAACACCGTGGGGACGGAGTCGACCGGGTTTTTGTGCACAACGCCCGGGATCTCGTCGATGACGGTGTCGAGCATGGTGTCCTTTTGGCCGAGCACCGTGGCACCGCTAAAGTCGCTAAGCTTGGTGGCGTTTTGGTAGGGCGAGCCCTCTTTTACGAATAGGCCAAAGTAGCCAATGAAGTACGGGTCGGAGAAGCCGACCGACTCCTCGCGCTCGGGCGTGGCGCTCATGCCGGCGATGATGAGGTCGATCTGGCCGTTGTTGAGCGAATCGATAAGGCCCGAGAAGCTCTGCTTGACGGCAACGGGCTCGCCACCGAGGGCCTTGCAGACGATCTTGGCGATCTGCACGTCGTAGCCATCGGCATAGGCGCCCTGCACGTTGTCGATGGGGATGGTGTACTCACTGGCTTCGGAAACCTGCCAGTTGTACGGGGCGTAGGCCGCTTCCATGCCAATGCGGATCTTGTCCTTGCCGATCACGGAATCGGACAGGTCGTCGCGACCGCCGCCCGTCGTGGGCTGAACCACCTTGAGCGTGGACGGGCGCTGACAGCCGGCGAGCGCGCCGGCGACGACGGAAGCGCTCGCAGCGAGAGCGCTACCCAAAAAGATGCGACGGCTGCATACCGGCTGGGTCTGCATGCCGCGCTGTTGGGGAGAATGCATAATCTGCCTTCCCTGTTGAATCGTATGCTGACGACTTAACAGGATACGCCAGCGACCAGCAGCGCAGCACAAGCTCGAAAAAATAATAGACACACGGTAGTCATTGGGAACGTCGATGTTTTGACAATGCCAGCGAGCGCCACCCAGAGCGAACAAGTTGGCATGAAAAAGGCACGGCATAGACCTTCTGGTCATGCCGTGCCTTTTGAATGACAAATTGTCGCTCTGGGTGGCGCGCAGCGTCGACTGGTCCGCCGTTCGTCAGAACGGCGGAACCTCTAGAGCAAAGTGACGCTAAAGCTGCGGACGTCCGTCTCGCCCGGCGCCAGCGTAATGGTGTTGACCTTGTGCTCAAAGACGTCGTCCTCGGTGTCCATGGTGGTGTGACCGGTCCAGGGCTCGAGCGCCACAAACGGGGCGTCGTTGGCGGCAGACCACACGCCGATGTACTTAAAGCCCTCAAAGTCGATCTTGACGCCGTGGCCCGACTTGCGGCCACGCAGCGTGAGCGTGGAGCCCGGGGTATCGGTGAACATGATGGCATCGTTATCGAAGCTGCGGTGCGTGATGGGCAGCACGTCCGAGTTATCGGGAGCCTTGTGGCTGCCCTCGAACGTCATGAGGCCATCGGGCGTGATGATGGGGGCCTCATTGGTCCAAGCCTCGGTAAATGCCAGCTCGTAATCCTCGAACGTCTCGTCCTCGGCAGCGGGGGCGGGCACGTTAAATGCAGGGTGACCGCCCACCGAGAACGGCAGGTCCACGTCGCCGGTGTTGGTGACGGCAAAGGTCTGCGTGAGCGTGGCGTCGCCGGTTAGGGCATAGGTCATGTTGAGCTTAAAGTGGAAGGGGAAAGCCTTGAGCGACTCAGGCGTGTCGGTGATCTCGTAGGTGACGGACGAGCCGTCCTCGGAGACCTCGACCAGCTTGTGCTCGACGATGCGCGCGAGGCCGTGGCGCGGCATCTCGCAGGCGCCAGCCGCAGACGTCGCCGTGTTGTTGCGCAGTGAGCCCACGATGGGGAACAGGATGGGCGCGTGCTTGCCCCAAAAGGCGGGGTCACCCTGCCACAGATACTCGTTGCCGTTGAGAGCAAGGCTCGTGAGCTGGGCACCCATGGAATCGATGGCCGCGGTAAGGCCGCCGCGCTTGATGGTAGTGACGGTGGACATGCTACTTCCTCCAAAAGTAAACAATAGTGTCGAGGGCTATTGTCCCACTCTTGGCGGCAAGGAGAAGCGGCAGGCGCAGTTATTGAGCGATTGCGTAAAGGTCGAATCCGCCCTGCGGCGTGCTGTCGACCGTATCGGGCGCCTGCGAGTTAAAGCTCACGGGAACCATGCGCTTTGAGGCACGGAAGCGCGTGCCATCGGTGGCGACGGGCGGCTCGTCGACCGTGAGCTCGTAGTCGCCGGGCTTGAGCTCGATGCCGTCGCCAGCGGAGTTGACATATTGATACTCGTCAATCGCCTGCCCCCTGAGTGTGCGGCCCACGATGTGGATGAGCATCTGGCTGTCGCCGCGGGCGGTGTCCCATGTCGCACCGTCCTTGACCTCGACCGACACATGCACCGAGCGCGTGCGGCTGAGCGATTGCTCCACGGACATCTCGACCTTGGCGGCATCTTTGCGCTGTTGCTCCACATGGCTCCAGACATTTCCGATCGCCGAGCAAGCGATGACGCCGGCCATGAAGGCGATGAGGATGGGACCGAGCGGAGAGCGGCGGGCCGCGTCTTCCTCACGAGCTAGGTTGGGGCGATGCGTGGGGGCGGGCGCCTGGGCACCCTGCGCGGGCACGTCGAGAATGCTGAAAGATGCCGTACTGCCGGGATCGATGTTATGGCGCGGCTGCGGGGTCTTGGCCGGCGAGATGGACATGTCGGCTGGCTCGCCGAGCGTGGCCGTAGCGTCGGCCTTAGCCTCGTCGGCCTCGGCCTGGGCCCAAGCCTGCTCAAAGGTCAGGGGCTCGGCGGCATCGGAGGCGGCATCAGGCTCGACAGCGGCATCGTTGCCGGTCTCGTCCTCGTCGCTCGACACGTCACGCGGCGCGGGCTCGTCCCACTCCTCGTCCGGAGCCTCGCCCTCGCTATACCACCATTCAAAGTTATCGATATCCATACGGGGCGCCCCTTAGGCCTCGCAAATAAACACTCGCTAGTCTTATACCCCCAGACGGCACCGAAGCTCACCCGCGCCGGACACGAAAACCGTCACAACATTCGACGTTTTTCCTCGTTTTCGAGATTTTCATCGAATGTTGTGACGGTTTAGGCGGCAGCCACGCCGCGAATGTGACAAAGAGACTGTCCCTTTGTCACATTCTGTTAGAGTTGCAGGGATTGAATCCCGCTTATTCACGCGACATTGGAGTGACAACCTTGACCGCCGCAACCACGCCAAAAAGTAAGTCAACCGCCGCCGCGCTCTCCCCCGCGCGCACCAATCTTTGCCTGGCGCTGCTCGTGCTGTTGGGATTCTCGCTCGGCTGCTCCGAGTTCGTGGTCATCGGCATCGAAAGCGACCTAGCGACGGAACTCGGCGTATCGCTTGCCACCGCAGGCCAACTTATTAGCGTGTTCGCACTGATCTACGCTATCTCGACGCCGGTGCTCGCGCTCAGTACGGGGCGTTTTCGCCGCTACCAGCTGCTCGTGTGCTACAGCATCGTCTTTGTGCTCGGCAACCTGGTCATGGCGTTGGCGCCCAACTTCCAGGTGCTGTTCATCTCGCGCATCATCCTGGGCTCCGTCTCGGGCGCACTGCTCGCCGTGGGCGTGACGTACATCCCCGAGCTTCTGTCTCCGCAGCAAACTTCGCTTGCCATCTCGGTGGTATATGGTGCGTTTTCCGTGGCAATGGTCTTTGTCACTTCGATCGGCAAGTTTGTGGCCGACACGCTCGATTGGCACGTGGCCATGTACGGCACGCTGGCCTTTGCCGTTCTGATCTGCGGAGCGCTCGTGGCGTTTATGCCGCGCGCTGGGCAAACCGACGAGCCTGCCACCTTTCGCGAGCAGGCGGGGCTGCTGCGCGAGCCGAGTATCATCACCGGCATGCTCATCTTCTTGTTTGGCGTGGGCTCGGTCTACGTTTTCTACGGCTACGTGACGCCTTATCTTGAGCAGGTGCTGGGCATGGGCACGGTCGAAGCCAGCACCACGCTCATGGCCTATGGCGTGTTCTGCCTGATCTCGAACATCCTGGGCGGATGGATCGATGCGCGCTTTGGCATGAAGGCGCTACTCGTGACGTTTGTGCTGCAGGCTGCGGCGTTACTCGGGCTGTTTGCCGTGGGCGGCACCATGCCGCTCGCGCTGGTCTTTGTCTTTAGCTTGGCGTTGCTCATGTACCTGTTCTCGGTATCGTGCATCACGCACTTTATGGATGTGGCACGCAGCCGCCATCCCAAGTCGATGGTACTCGCAAGTTCGGTTGAGCCCATGGCGTTTAACGTCGGCATTTCGTTTGGCACCGCGGTGGGCGGCGCCGTGGTAAGCAGCGTTGGCATTGCATATGTAGGCGCAGTGGGTGCCGCGTTCTCGCTTGTGGCCTGGGTGCTTACGCTGGTGACGATTAAGTTGGCTCGCTGGGAACGCAAGAGGGCGATGGCGCAGGCGTAGATGCGATACTCGAGCTCGATGATGGCGATCGAAAGGAAACCGCATATGCAACGTGTACTGTTTATCTGCTATGGAAACATCTGCCGCTCGACGATGGCCGAGTCGGTGTTTACCGAGCTCGTGCGCCGCGCTGGGCGCGAGGCGGAGTTTGCCATCGATTCCGCGGCGACCTCGACCGAGGAGATCGGCAACCCGCCACACCACGGTACCGTTGCCAAGCTACGCGAGGTCGGGATTCCCGTCGTCGCACATCGCGCACGTCAGGTGCGTCGCGCGGAGTATGGCGACTGGGACCACATTGTCTATATGGACGACGAGAACGCCCGCGCCCTGTACCGAATTTTTGGGAAGGACCCCGATGGCAAGATCTCGCGCCTGCTCGATTGGACCGATCGCCCCGGCGACGTGGCCGACCCCTGGTACACCGGCAATTTCGACGCCACCTACCGCGATGTACTCGCCGGTTGCACCGCCATGCTCGAGCAGCTGTAGGCGCTCGGGCGGCGCGGGCACACGGGCCACGCCATCGGCATAAAACGAGCGTAGATTTTCTCCCACTTTGAGCGTTCGAGTGCGCTCTAAACGGGAGAAAATCCACGCTCGTTATCTCGGTGGGAGAAAATCCACACTCATGAATGTGACAAAGGGACTGTCCCTTTGCCACATCCGGGACCGGCCCTAGACCGGCTTGACCTCCAGCTTTATCCCCTCGGCGCAGGAGTCGCCCAAAACATCCGAAAGGGCCCAGGTCGCATATAGCGGCAAATAGAGAACCGCTCCGTTGCGCTCAACGTTGCCTCTCGAGAAAACAATCCCGAGCCTTACGCCATATTCAGCCGTATCAAGCACATGACCGAGCGCAGCGTGCGCGTGGTAATAGGAGCCCGATTTAACCTCGATCGGAACAGCCGTCCCATCCGGTCCGTCGACCACAAAGTCCACTTCACCGCGCTTTTTTGTCTGATAGTAGTAAAGCTGGCGATTTTGGGCAGCCAGCTGCTGGGCCACCACGTTTTCGTAAATGCCGCCCAGATTGGGCTCCTTGCTATCAAGATACGCCGCTTGGGCGACTCCAACGGGGTAGCGCGCCATCAACATGCCCGTATCCGATTGGTATAGCTTGAACTGCGATGGCCGTGCCGTCTTGAGCAGGGGCGACTTTGGCTCGGTTACGATATCGGCTTTGAGAGCAACGCCGGCATCGACAAGCCAGACAAAATCTCGCTGGTACTTCTCATAATGCGCCTTGGGGTCAATGGAATTGAGCACGAAACGCTTGTGTTCGCCCTCAAGCATAATGGGGAGCTGATCGTAGATGCTCTGCACCTGAAGGGCACGCCCGCTTGCATACTTGGAAATATCCCGTCGGTACTGTTCGTTGAGCTCGGACTGTAGCTGACGAACAGAGGCAAGGTCGCCCCGCGTGTCAAGGAAACGCTGCACGACCTCTGGCATTCCGCCGACAACGGTATAGGTCCTGAAGTTTGCCATCATCGTGTCATGAATGTAACCAGGAATGGGCTTCTCGTTGATGCACGCGTCGCGTATCGTTTGGCGAGCCCCCTCGCTCACCCCGGTTGCCCAGCAAAACTCCTCAAAATCGAGCGGGAACATCCTAAGCTCGTGGACATACCCCACGGGATAGGACCTGACACCCTTGAACTGGGTCCCAAGCATTGACCCCGAAAACGCCCAGCGGCACCTCCCGTCCTCAACAAGGAACTTTGCCATCGTCATGATGTCGGGGGCCTCTTGGACCTCATCGATAAACACGAGCGTTTTGCCTGGCGCTATCGGCTTTCCCGAAAGAAGCGTCACCCTGCTGATGAAATCATCGGCATCTCGCGCCTCGAGAAGAGCATCTTTTGCCTGGCGATTTTCCATGAGGTTGAGTTCGATGTAGGTTGCGTGGTTGGCTTTGCCAAACGCGCGAATCGAATAGCTTTTGCCGATCTGGCGAGAACCCGTGATGAATAAGGCCTTTTGCTCGGCAGACTTCAGCCAACGCTCCAGCTCTGCCGCTATTTTCCTGTGCAGCATAGGCTCTCCCCTCAGTGTCATAAAATGAAATGCAAAGTTCTATGCGCTTGATTATCGATGAAATGTATGATTTTTAGAACCTAAAATCGGATGAAATGCAGAGATTTAGGATTATAAGCAGAAAGAAGGGGCAGCCCCGGCGAATGTGACAAAGGGACTGTCCCTTTGTCACATTGCGCTCGACTACTCGTCGACGATCTCGGCAAGCCAGACGTTCAGCGTATCGACCTCGGGGCAGCAGAACTTTGCCGTACCGGGCTCGTTGCCAGGCACGGTTCCGCCATAGCGCAGGATATCGATATAGGGAAAGCCCACATGGCAGGCCATGGCACACATCTTGCCGCGGTCTCGGTCGAAGTCGAAGACGTCACCCGGCTTGTGCCCGTGATGGCAGCGGCATGTGCCCAGCTGGTCCACGCAGCTAATGCGAATACGTGGGCGCCTGCCGCGCGGGGCACCGAGCGGCTTGTTCTCGCCCGCCGCCTCGGTGCTGCTCTCGTCGGCGTTACTCATGGTCAATCACATCCAGGCAGGCCTCGATGGGAAGGCCGGCGGACTTATCCTCCTGGTCGGCATTGCGCTCGATGAGCTCCGCTACCACACGCATGGCATCGATCGTCGCGCGCTGCAGGCTCCAACCGGCCATAACGCGGCCGATAAGCACCGCCGAGAACGTGTCGCCCGTGCCCGGAAAGTAGACCGGAATCAGCTCGAAGGGAATCGTGAAGTACTCCCCCGCCACATGGTCGTAACCGATGACGACATTCGCACCGTCGACCACAGCGCTCGTAATGACCACCGACTTGGCGCCCAGGACACGCACGGCATCCACAAGAGCGCGGCCCTCATCGGGCGTGATTTGCTCGGCAATGGGCGTATCGGTGAGCAGGCAGGCCTCGGTGTAGTTTGGCACCGCATAGTCGGCGCACTCGAGCAGGCTGCGCATGAGACCGATCGTGGACTCGGGCACGCCGGCATAGAGCTTGCCGTTGTCGCCCATGATGGGGTCGACGAACACCTTGGTGCCCTTTTGCGCGCGACGGTGGCAGAAATCCGAAATGATGCGCGTCTCTTCCTCGGTCACGATAAAGCCGGTGGAGATGGCGTCGAACTCAAAGCCGAGCTCCTCCCAAATGGCGAGGCTCTGGCGCACGTACTCGGTGGTGTCATGGATGTAGAACTTGGGATAGCTGAGCGTATCGGACACCAGCGCCGTCGGCAGGTTATGGATACGGTAGCCCATGTGCGACAGCACCGGCAGCATGGCGGAGAGCGCGACCTTGCCGTAGCCGCACATATCGTTGATCAACAGCAGCTGAGTATTCTTCATGAGGGTCTCCCTTGGTTCGGGCACGGCGCGGCAGCGCCACAGTGCGACTAAGTGTAGCGCAGGGAACACGGCAGGCGGGCGCTGGTGCCGTGGAGGTCGAATTGTTGCGGGAAGGTTACGGGAAGGAAGTTAGTCGTTGGGGACGCTCTTAAATGACTAGTCAAACAAGAACGTCCCCAACGACTACCGAAGCGGACCGTGCCGGAATCACAGGTTGAGGACGGACAGCGAAAACGCTCCTAGGCGAGCAAGGTGGCGTGAAAGAGGAGGGCATAGGCCTTGTGGCCATGCCCGACGATTGAACGCCAGATTGCCGCTTAGGAGCGTTTGCAGCGTCGGCCGGTTACGGCGTTTGGTAAAACGCCGTAACTATAAGGTCATGCCGTCGAAGTTGAAAGGCAGATTGCCGCTCTGGCGGGTTTGCAGCGTCGAGCCGTTGCGCGGTTTGGTAAAACCGCGCAACAACTACTTTGGTACCTTGACATTCATTTCTCATGCTCCTAGATTGGTTAGGCACAAAACAATTCCACTACCTAACTAAAGAAAGGAGCAACACTAATTCATGTGCGATGAACCTCTTAACCTTTGTTCGCACGAGCCCGGCGGCGACCCGTCACAGCCGGCGGATGCACCCGAAGCGGTTAGCTCAGAAGACAAGCTTGCCAAGCGAATCCTCAATGGGCTTGGGTTTTGCGGCCATTACATGCATTTTCATGGCGGAGGCGTGTCCGGCAAGGCGCCCATCATCTGCCTGCTGGCCAAGCAACCCGGCGGCGAGATGTCGCAGCAGGAACTCGGCATGCACTTTGACCTCAAGCCGGGGTCGCTTTCCGAGATCCTGTCCAAGCTCGAGCTCAACGGCCTCATCGAGCGCAGCCGTAACCCCAAGGATCGACGGCAGCTCACCATTCGCCTGACCGAAACCGGCCGGGAAAACGCCCGCATCGACCAGGCAGCCCGCATCCGCTTTAGAGAGCAGGCCTTTGGTGCCCTCACCCACGACGAGCGCGAGCAGCTCGCCGAAATGCTCGAGAAAATCCGTGTAACCTGGGAGGAACTGGATGATTAAAACCCTCATGGGCAGCATCCGCGACTATATGAAAGTCACTGTTGCCACGCCATTGCTCGTGCTTGGCGAGGTACTCTGCGAGATGCTGATTCCATTTATCACCGCCAACCTGATCGACGCCATCAAAGACGGCGCCACCGTAGCCGAGATGCTTCCCACCGCGGGCTTTTTGGTGCTCATCGCGCTGACGTCGCTTGCTTTTGGTGCCGCCGCCGGCGTCACCTGCAGCCATGCGAGCTGCGGCTTCGCCAAGAACCTGCGTCACGACCTGTTCTACAAGATCCAGACGTTCAGCTTTGCCAACATCGATGAGTTCTCGAGTTCCTCGCTCGTCACGCGCCTGACCACCGACATCAACAACGTTCAGCAGGCCTTTATGATGATCATCCGCATCGCCGTGCGCGCGCCGCTGGTATTGATCTTCGCCTTTACCATGGCATTTATCATGGGCGGCAGCGTCGCCATGGTCTACCTGGTCATCATTCCGCTGCTGGGCTTTGGGCTGTTCTTTATCATCTTTAAGGTGCGCCCCATCTTCTCGCGCGTGTTCCACAAGTACGACGCCCTTAACGAGTCCGTCGAGGAAAACGTCACCGGCATGCGCGTAGTTAAGAGCTATGTGCGCGAAGACTTTGAGAAGGAGAAGTTCGCGACCGCTGCGCGCGACGTCCAGATGGACTTCACCCGCGCCGAGAAGCTGCTGGCCTTTAACAACCCCATGATGAACATCTGCGTCAACGGCGCGTTTGTCGTCATCATCTACCTGGGCTCCAAGCTCATCATCACGAGCCAGGGCACGCTGTTCGACGTGGGCCAGCTCTCCTCGATCTTTACCTATGGCTTCCAGGTCCTCATGAGCCTGATGCAGCTGTCGATGATCTTTGGCATGGTGACCATGGCCGACGAATCGGCACACCGCATTACCGAGGTGCTTGCCGCCGAGCCCACGATCGCCGATCCCGCCGAGCCCGTGCTCGAGGTTGCCGACGGTTCCATCGACTTTGACCACGTGAGCTTTAAGTATTCCGCGCATGCGAAGCGCCAGGCGCTCGACGATATCGACCTGCACATTAAGAGCGGCGAGACCATCGGCATCATCGGCGGCACCGGCTCGGCCAAGTCCACGCTCGTAAACCTCATCGCCCGCCTGTACGACGCCACCGAGGGCACCGTGCGCGTGGGCGGCATGGACGTGCGCGACTACGACTTGGACGCCCTTCGCCACCAAGTGGCCATGGTGCTGCAGAAAAACGTGCTGTTTAGCGGCACCATCGCCGAGAATCTGCGTTGGGGCGACCCGAACGCCACCGACGAGGAGGTCCGCGAGGCCGCGCATCTGGCCTGCGCCGACGAGTTTGTCGATGGCTTCCCCAAGGGCTATGACACCTGGATCGAACAGGGCGGATCCAATGTTTCCGGCGGTCAGAAGCAGCGCCTGTGCATTGCGCGTGCCCTGCTGCGTCGCCCCAAGATCTTGATCCTGGACGACTCCACCAGCGCCGTCGACACCAAGACCGACGCCAAGATTCGCGCAGGCCTGGTAAGCTATCTGCCCAACACGACCAAGCTCATCATTGCCCAGCGCATCAGCTCCGTGCAGGACGCAGACCGCATCATCGTCATGGAGAGCGGCCGTATCGCTCAGATCGGCAGCCATGATGAGCTGCTTAAGACGAGCGAAATCTACCGCGAGACCTTTACCTCGCAGAACAAGATGTCTGCCGAGGGCGAAGGGGCCGTCGAGGCCGGCACCGAGGCATCTGCAGCACAAGCTCAGACCCAGGAAGGAGGCGAGGCACATGAGTAAGGCAACGACCGCCGAGCGCGCGCTCAACCGCAAGGGCGGCACCATGTCGCGCCTCATCAAGACGCTCTTTGGCTTCTACCCCGTGCTTTTGCCCCTCGTCGTCGTCGGCGTGGTGCTCTGCGCCATCATCAACTCCATCGGCGCGACCTTCCTTCAGAGCGCCCTGCAGATTATTAGCGAATCGTGGCAGTCGGGCGATTGGGAAGCTGCACAGCCCAAGATCGCACAGCTCGTGACCACCCTCGCCTGCATCTACGGCGTCGGCATCCTGTCCTCGCTGTTCTGGAACCGCGCCATGGCCATCGTCACGCAGGGCTCGCTCGAGAAGCTTCGCGAGAAGATGTTCAACCGCATGCAGGACCTGCCGATTCGCTACTTCGACACGCACCAGCGCGGCGACATCATGAGCCACTACACCAACGACATCGACACGCTGCGCCAGATGATCAGCCAGTCGCTGCCCAACCTGCTCATGACGACCATCGTCATCGTCACGGTGTTCTTTATCATGCTGTACTACAGCGTTTGGATGTGCCTGGTCATTGTGGCAGGCGTCGCCTTTATGACCTTTATGACCAAGCTGCTCGGCTCCAACTCCGCGCGCTTCTTTATTGCGCAGCAGACCGAACTCGGCGTGGTCGAGGGCCATATCGAGGAAGTCATGAACGGCCAGAAGGTCGTCAAGGCATTCTGCCACGAGTCTGCCGCCGAGGCCGATTTTGACGAGCGCAATGAAAAGCTCTTCGAGGTCTCGCAGAAGGCCAACATGTACGCCAACATCCTCATGCCCATCCTTATGAACCTGGGAAACCTGCTCTACGTGCTGGTCGCACTGGCAGGCGGCATTTTCCTGGCGCTGGGCGTGCCCAACCTGAGCATCTCGGGCATGGCGCTGTCCATCGCCGTCGTGGTGCCGTTCCTCAACATGACCAAGCAGTTCTGCGGACAGATCGGCCAGATTTCGCAGCAGATCAACGCCGTGGTCATGGGCCTCGCCGGCGCCGACCGTATCTTTGAGCTCATCGACGAGAAGCCCGAGGCCGACGAAGGCTACGTGACGCTCGTCAACGCGCAGGTGAACCCCGAGACCTGGGAGTTCGAGGAGGCCGACCACCACACCGGCATGTGGGCATGGAAACATCCGCACCGCGCAACCGGCGAGATCGAGTACGTACCGCTGCGCGGCGACCTGGTCATGGACAACGTCGACTTTGGCTACACGCCCGACCACGAGGTGTTGCACGGCGTGTCCGTGTTTGCCAAGCCGGGCCAGAAGGTCGCGTTTGTCGGCGCCACCGGTGCCGGTAAGACGACCATCACCAACCTCATCAACCGCTTCTACGACATCGCCGACGGCAAGATCCGCTACGACGGCATCAACGTCAACAAGATCCGCAAGGCCGACCTGCGCCGCTCGCTGGGCGTCGTGCTACAGGACGTGAACCTGTTCACCGGCACTGTGATGGATAACATCCGCTACGGCAACCTGGATGCCACCGACGAGGAGTGCATCGCGGCGGCAAAGCTCGCGGGCGCGGACGACTTTATCACCCGCCTGCCCGACGGCTACGACACCATGCTCACCGGCAACGGCGCACAGCTGTCGCAGGGCCAGCGCCAGCTGATCTCGATCGCACGCGCCGCCGTCGCCGATCCGCCGGCGATGATCCTGGACGAGGCCACGTCGAGCATCGATACCCGCACCGAGGCCATCGTGCAGGCGGGCATGGACAAGCTCATGGAAGGCCGCACGACGTTTGTCATCGCGCACCGCTTGTCCACCGTGCGCAACTCCGACGCAATCATCTGTCTGGACCACGGTCGTATCATCGAGCGCGGCAACCACGACGAGCTGATCGCCAAGCATGGGTACTACTACCAGCTCTATACCGGAGCGTTTGAGCTGGAGTAGTTCGGCTCGCCGAGATGGCCGATTTGCCGCTCATTCGTCGGGCATGACCCTAAGGTCAATGCCCTCCTCTTTCGGGGCAAATCGACTCATCTCAACGACCCAAACACAATGCACCGCAACGAATAAAGCCTCCGCAGCCACACGAGCTGCGGAGGCTTTTTCATGCCGGCCGGAAACCGTATCCCACTTTTCGGGCCCAGAATGGGATGCCGTTTCCCGCTGGACCCCCTCCGGGAAACGGCATCCCATTTCAAGGGGGTAAACCGGGATGTGATTTCCCCTAACGGCACCTTTGGGAAGCCGCATCCCACTCTAGACGCACAAAACGGGATGAGCTTTCCCATGGTGATCCAAGACCAGAAGCATGTCCGATAGCGCGGCCAGGTCAAGAACAACAAGGCAAGCGTCACGCCAATTTGGACGAACGTCTGCTGCAGTTTGAGGCTGCTGGCCCATATGGTAGAGTTAACCACCCATGAATTTCAGCACACTGCGTGCTACCTGTTCTTTTGTCATTTAGGGGAGTGAACTTGTGAATACTTCTGTCGCCAAGAAGGCCGGCCAGGCGGTGCGCCTGCTCATGATGGTGCTCACGGCAGTTCTCATCTTCTTCTTCATCAATGTCATGCTGCTCGTCTCCGATATCCAGGGCACGGCGCGTGTGGTCAACTACGCCGGTCTGGTGCGCGGTACCACGCAGCGCATCGTGAAGCTCGAGGATGCGGGCCAGCCTCAAGATGACCTGCTCAAAGCCGTGGATTCATACATCAACGGTTTGCGTTACGGAAGTGACGACCTCAACCTCGTCCGTCTCGACGACGATGAGTATCAGGCAAAAATGAGCGAGCTTGCAAATTATTTTGATGAGCTTTGCACCGAGATCATCCGCGTGCGCGAAGTCGGCTATGAGAACACCGACATCATCTCCATGAGCGAGGAGTTCTTTGGCATTTGCGACGATGCTACGCGACTCGCAGAGGACTACTCTCAGGAGAAGGCGTCGGCGCTCAACTATCTCGAGGGCCTGGTGATCATCGACATCATGGGCTTGGTGGCGACCTTTGCGGTCGAACTTGTTCGCGCGGTGCGAACTGCCACGCTCAATCGCGAACTGCAGAACAAAGTCTATCTCGACGAAGCCACAGGACTGCCCAACAAGAACAAGTGCGAGGAGGTCTTGGGGCAGGAGCAACCTGTCTCCGCTGAGGCGCCCGTTGCGGTGTGCGTCTTCGACCTTAACAATCTGCATACGGTCAATAACAGCTTCGGCCACGAGAAGGGCGACGAATACATCCGTTCTTTTGCCCAGCAGCTGGGGCGCGTGGCGTCGGAGACCTGCTTTGTGGGCCGCGACGGCGGCGATGAGTTTATCGCGGTGCTGCGAGATACCGATCGAGCTGCCGTGGAGTCCTGTCTCGCTCGGGTTCGCGCGAACGTGAACGAGTATTCCGAGACTCATCCCGACATGCCTATCAGCTATGCGGTGGGCTATGCGCTTTCCAGTGATTTTGATGAACCGCCTACGATGCGCGAGCTCTTTTCCCAGGCCGACAAAAACATGTACATCGACAAGAACCGCGTAAAGACAGCCGAGGCAGCCGGGCCGCAACGCGAGGACCGCTAAACCCGTAGCAAAGGGTAGCTAATTTGGGACGGGACTCTTTTGGCTATTTGAGAAGTTGTGCCATGGCGTTGATGAATTTTTGTACTTGGAGGGTCGGCTCGAGCGGATAGTGCAAAAAGACCGGCACCTCGCGGCCGCACAGGAACGGTACGCCCACAAAGGCCGGGTGCACCCCCGACCATGCGCCGCAGGTGAGCACCGCGTCACCCTTTTCCTCCGCCTCGTTAAAGAGCGCAAAGTCGAAGCTATCCACATCGATCACGTCCACGCCGCCGTCTGCCAAAAGATCGATACGCAGGCTGTCCATAGCGTCGTTGCCGTGGCGGAGCACGCGCAGACGCATACCCTCCAAGTCGGCGACCGTAATGCGATTCTTGCGCGCCAGCGGGCTCGTGCGCGGCAGGTCGATATAAAACGGCACGTTGACAATGCGGAGCTTTTGGCAGGCGTCACCCCAGCGCGGGGTCGAAAAACTCGACTGCACCACATCGACCTCACGACCGAGGCTGCGCATGACGGTCTCGCGCTCGTCATAGAGGTCGCTTACCGGCACGATCTCAAATCGCAGCGACGGTTCCAGCTCGTGTACGCCCGACCACATCGACAGCGTTTGGCGCCCCGGGCACATCATCGACACACCCAGACGCACAGCACCGCCATCGCCCGCCGCGCGTCGGGCGCGGCGCAGCGCGTCCTCGGACTGCCGCATGATCGAGCGCGCGTCGTCCACCAGCAGAGCGCCCGCCGGCGTCACCTTAACACCCGAATGCGAGCGCTCGAACAACGTGATGCCAAACTCGGCCTCGAAACCCGACACCTGTTTGACGAGCGCCGGGGTCGACACGCGCAATTTTGCCGCCGCACGTGAGAAGCTTCCCAGCTCCGCGGCGGCCGATATGGCCTCGAGTCGTCGATCGTACACGTCAATCTCCCGTTTTCGCGCCTGTGAACGCATGGCGCCACAGGGGGTCGTTTTGGCAGGTCACGCGCTCGATTGAGAAAAACTGCATCGCACAGTATAAACCTACGGTTAACGCCATTCTAACAAATATGCAATTCACCTGCGCAAATGCAAAGCATACGATAACCAGCGAAAACCACGTGGGTCGGTTAATGGGAGCGACCCACCGGGAGGCACAAGAAGGGAAGTTCCTATGAGCAATTGGCTTAAGCTCGAGGGCGATGTCTGCGCCGTGACTGGCGCGCTCGGCGGTATGGGCGTCGAGATTTGCCGCGAGTTCGCCCGCAACGGCGCCAACGTCGTCCTGCTCGACCTGGACGAGGAAAAGGTCAAGGCCGCAGCCGCCGACCTCGCCGCCGAGTTTGGCATCCACGCCGAGGGTTACAAGATGAACGCCACCGATGAGGCCGAGGTTCAGGCCGCCGTCGACGCCACCATCACCGACTTCGGCCGCGTCGACGTCCTCGTCAACACCGCCGGCATCCTGCGCTTCGCCGCCATGGAGGACCTGCCGCTCTCCGACTGGGAGCAGGTGCTCAACGTCAACCTCACCGGTTACTTCATCACCTCGCAGCGCTTTGGTCGCGAGATGATCAAGGCCGGCCAGGGCCGCCTGGTGCACATCTCGACCGTTGCCAGCCACTCCCCCGAGACGTTCTCGGGCGTGTACAGCTCCACCAAGGCCGGCGTCAACATGATGTCCAAGATGCTCGCCGCCGAGTGGGGCCCCTACGGCGTCCGCTCCAACTGCGTCGAGCCTTGCTTCGTTAAGACCCCGATGTCGGCCAACTTCTACGCCGACCCCGAGGTCGAAAAGAGCCGCAGCCGCCTGATCGCCACGCGCCGCATCGGCGAGGTCAGCGATATCGCCAACGCCGTCATATTCCTGGCGTCCAAGCGCTCGGACTTTACCACCGGCGACGCCATCAAGGTCGACGGCGGCTTCTCCAACATGATGGGCGACCTCACCGCCAAGCCCGGCGGCCGTCGCGCCTATGCCGACAACTACCTTAAGAACAAGGGTGTCGAGCTCTGGTCCGATGAGTCCGGCGTCGCCAAGCCGACTGACCAGTAAACCAACCCGACAGGGAGGACCCGCAGACACGCCTGTTCCTCCCCCGTATCGATTAGAAAGAGTCCAATGGCTTCCACCAACTCCAACAAGGGTCGCGCCGTCGTGCTTTCCGCCGCGTGCGTCACCATGTTCTTCATCAGCTCCATCGCGCTGTATTCCGTCGTGAGCAAGAACCTGCTCGCCGTCTACCCCGAGTGGTCCAGCGCTCTTACCTGGGCCTTCCCGGTCTTTCAGACCATCATGGCCGTGACGGGCATCTTCGCCGGCCGCATCTCCGATAAGATCGGCCCGCGCAACGTCGTGATCGCCGCCGCCGCGTGCTACGGCCTGGGCTGGTTCATGTCCGGCACCGTCACCGAGCCGTGGCAGTTCTACCTGTGGTTCTCGCTCGTCGCCGCCATCGGCAACGGCCTGGGCTACAACCCCGCGCTCACCACCGGCCAAAAGTGGTTCATCGACAAGAAGGGTCTCGCCTCCGGCATCACCCTGGCCGCTTCGACCGCCGGTCCCGCCGTGCTGTCCCCGGTGCTCGCCTCGCTGCTCATCCCGAGCCTGGGCATCTTTGGCGCCCTTAAGGCGCTCGGCGTCATTTTCTTTGTGACAATCGCCGCCTCCGCCCTGTTCCTGAAGGCCCCCGAGGCCGGCTGGCTGCCCGAGGGCTTCGAGGCCCCCAAGGGTGGCGCACATGCCGGCACCTTCGGCGACCTCACCCCGGGCGAGATGGTCAAGACCCCGCGCTTCTGGGTCCTCATCGTCACCTTCGCCTTTGCCGCCACCGCGGGCACCCTGCTCGTGGGCAAGGTTGCCTCCATCGCCGCCGTCCAGCTCTTCGCCGACCCCACGAGCGCCGCGGCCGTCGCCCTCGGCGGCGTGGTCGTCTCCGTCAACACCTGCGCCAACCTGGTCGGCCGTCTGTCCTTTGGCCAGATCATCGACAAGCTCGGCGCCTATAAGTCGCTGCTCATCAGCCTTGTCGTCACCATCGTCGCACTCGTCATCATGTCGATGAGCTTTACGCAGAGCATGTTCTTTGTGGCGCTCGCCCTGCTCGGCTTTAGCTTTGGCGCTCTGCTCGTCATCTACCCGCCGCTCACCGGTGGCGCCTTTGGCACCAGCAACATCGGCGTCAACTACGGCATCATGTTTTTGGGTTATGCCGCTTCCACCTGGATCAGCCAGCCCATCACCGCCGTGCTGTATCACGCCGAGGCCGGCAGCGCCGCCTACCAGCAGTCCTTCTACGGCGCCATTGTGATCGCCGCCATCGCCGTCGTGCTCACCGTCTACATGATGGTCTCCGACAGCAAGAAGAAGTCCGCCTAGTTTTACCGATGCGACAAAGGGACAGCCCCTTTGTCGCATCCCACCGGTCACCAGTATTAAGGAGTCGAAATGTCTGAGCTCAACCCCGTCCGCATTGCCGTTATCGGCGCCGGCGCCATGGGCCGCAACCACATCCGCTTTGTCACCGAGGAACCCGAGGCCGAACTCGTCGCCATCGCCGACGCCTTTGAGGGCGCTCGCGCCACGGCCGAGGCCGCCGGCGTGCCGTTTTACACCGATCCCGCCCAGATGATGGACGAGGTCAAACCCGAGGCCGTCATTATCGCCACCCCCAACGACTTGCACCTGGGCGTTGCCCGCGAGGCTGTGAAGCGCAATATCGTGCCGTTGATCGAAAAGCCGATCTCCAACGATCTCGAGGATGCCCGGGCCTTCGCCGCCGAGGCCGAGACCGCCGGCGTGCCCGTGCTCGTAGGTCAGCACCGTCGCCACAACCCCTTCGTCAACAAGGCCAAGGAGATCATCGAGTCTGGCGAGCTGGGCAAGCTCACCGTGTCGAGCTTCCACTACATGATCTATAAGAATGACGAGTATTTCGATGTCGAGTGGCGCCGCAAGAAGGGTGCCGGCCCGATCCTGGTCAACCTGGTTCACGACGTCGACCTGCTCCGCTATCTGCTGGGCGAGCCTGTTGCCGTCCAGGGTATGCAGTCCAGCGCCGCCCGCGGTTTTGAGACCGAGGACTCCGCCGTGGTCAACGTCCGTTTTGCCGATGGCGCGCTCGCAAGCATGACCATCTCCGACGCCACCGCCAGCCCCTGGAACTGGGAGGCCACCGCCCGCGAGGATCCGCAGTACCGCCCCTTCGACGCCGACGCCTACTTTATCGGCGGCACTAAGGGCGCCCTGTCGCTGCCCCGCCTGCACCAGTTCTCCTACGACGGCGCCTCTAACTGGCACAAGCCGCTGCAGATGGAGATTCCGGCCGTCGACCCGGCACTGCCGCACAAGATGCAGCTCAAGCACTTTGTGAAGGTTGTCCGCCGCGAGGTCGAGCCCGTCGTGACCCCCGCCGACAACGTTAAGACGCTCACGCTTCTCAACGCTATCAAGGAGGCCGCCGAGACCGGTCAGCTCGTCGAGCTGTAATGCCTTAAGAGCGACCGCGGCAGAAGCCCCATGCCGAACCCTTCGGTCCGCCACCAACAAGCCCCTCTTCTTTGCCCCGCGAGCAGCCTCCTGCCCGCGGGGCATTTTGCTACCTAGCCGACGATTTTTCTGGGGCGGGGGCCATTTTGCGCCTCAGCTTGGTTCGTTCGCCACGAAATGGGCCTATCTACTACGTTTAACTGACCGCCCTCAACCATGCCGAATTTCCTAAAATCAAAAGCGCAGGTAGACGGCTTGCGCGTTCTCGGAAAACCGGGGGATGGTCGACCCATACGGTTCAAACGTAGTAGATAGGTCGTTTTCGTGGCGCGGGCCCAAAACAGTCTTTTGAAACGGGTGGTATCCTTGGTAGCCCTGTGCTGCAAACGCACCTTAAACGCAAGGAGTCCCATGGATCTTATCGCCCAGCTCGCCCACGAGCTCAACCTTAAGGCCGCCAACATCGAGGCAGCCGTCAAGCTCATCGACGAGGGCAACACCATCCCCTTTATCTCGCGCTACCGCAAGGAAGCCACAGGCGGAATGGACGACGTCGCCCTGCGCGCACTCGACGAGCGCCTGTCCTACCTGCGCAATCTTGAACAGCGCAAAGAGGACGTCATTCTGCTCATCGACGCCCAGGGCAAACTTACGCCCGAGCTCGAACAGCAAATTCGCGAGGCCACGCAGCTCCAGCGTGTCGAGGACCTCTACAAGCCCTACCGCAAAAAGCGCATGACCCGCGCACAGAAGGCCCGCGAGGCAGGCCTGGAGCCACTTGCCAACATGGTCATCATGCAGGCCTCGGCCAAGGGCAGCGCGCTCGACGCCGCCGCGGCATACGTCAACGAGGAAGCCGGCTTCGACACGCCCGAGAAGGCGCTCGCCGGCGCGGCGGACATCGTGGCCGAGACGGTGGCCGAGGACCCCGAGAACGTCGCCGACCTGCGTGCCTTTACGCAAAACACCGCAGACATCGTCGTCGAGGCCACCGACCCCACCGAGAAGACCCCCTACGAGCCGTACTACAGCTATGATGAGCCGCTGCGCCGTATACCCAACCACCGCGTGCTGGCTATCGACCGCGGTGAGCGCGAGGGCAAGCTCCGCGTGCGCGTGAACGTCGACGGCGCCGCCGCCACGGCACGCCTCGGCAGCCGTTGGCCCCGACGCCAGGGCGTCTTCGCGCCCGTCTTTGACGCCGCCATCGCCGACGGCTACAAGCGCCTCATGGCCCCCTCGCTGGAGCGCGAGGCCCGCGCCAAACTCACCGTCCGTGCGCAGACCGAGGCCATCAATGTCTTTGCCAAGAATCTCGAGGGCCTGCTCTCGGCACGCCCCGTGCGCGGCGCCCGCGTGCTCGCGCTCGATCCGGGCTACCGCACCGGCTGCAAGGTCGCCGTCATGGACGAGACCGGCAAGCTGCTCGACCACGGCGTGGTCTATCCCACCAAGCCGCGCCACGACGTCGCCGGCACCAAGCGCGAGCTCGCCCGCCTCGTCAAAAAGGACAGCGTCAACACCATCGTCATCGGCAACGGCACCGCCAGCCGCGAGACCGAGGAAGTCGTCTCGGAGTTCATCGCCGAGCAGGCGCCTGAGCTGCGATACACCATCGTCAACGAGGCCGGCGCATCGGTGTACTCCGCCTCCGAGCTCGCCAGCCAGGAGTATCCCGATCTGGACGTCACCGTGCGTGGCGCCATGAGCCTAGGCCGCCGTCTACAGGACCCGCTGGCAGAGCTCGTCAAGATCCCGCCCCAGTCCATCGGCGTTGGCCAGTACCAGCACGACCTTGACCAGGCCGAGCTTTCGCGCACTCTGGGCCACGTGGTGGAGGACGTCGTCAACCGCGTGGGCGTCGACGTGAATACCGCGAGCGCAAGCCTGCTGGGATACGTATCGGGCATCACGCCGAGCGTGGCCAAAAACATCGTGGCCTACCGCGAGGAAAACGGTGCCTTTACCGATCGCCGCCAGCTCAAGAAGGTCCCCAAGCTGGGGCCCAAGGCATACCTCAACGCCGCGGGTTTCCTGCGCATCAGCGGCGGCAAGAACCCGCTCGACGCGACGAGCGTCCACCCCGAGAGCTACGAGGTGGCCACGTCCGTCCTGGAACGCGCCGGCGTTAAAGCCAGCGAGCTCAGCCGCGGCGGCGTGCCCGACATCGAGCGCCGTCTGGGCAGTATCTCGGCGCTGGCAAGTGACCTGAACTGCGGCACCCTCACGCTCATCGACATCGTCAACGAGCTCAAGAAACCCGGCCGCGACCCGCGCGACGACGCGCCCGAGGTGGTCTTTAGCCGCTCGGCGCTTTCCATCGACGACCTGGAACCCGGCATGGAGCTCAAGGGGACGGTGCGCAACGTCGTCGACTTTGGCGCGTTCGTCGACGTGGGCGTGCACCAGGACGGCCTCGTGCATATCTCCAAGCTGGCCAATCGCTTTGTCAAGCACCCGAGCGACGTGGTGCGCGTCGGCGACACGGTCAAGGTGTGGGTAGAAAAGGTCGATCGCGACCGCAAGAAGATCTCGCTCACCATGGTGCAGGGAAAGTAAACCGCCAAAGCAAAGGTACCCCCTGTAGCGATGTGCAAAATCGCGAGTATTCTGCAAATTCCACCGTTCCGGATGCCCCTCAGAGACGAAAAAGCAAAAAACAGCCCCCGTTTTAGCGTCGTCAGAGCCAAAACGGGGGCCGTTCCATGCTTCGGTCAACTGATAAAGACCTTTACCTTGCTGAATACTCTCAATTTTGCACGGCGCAGGCGGGGGTACCTTTGCCCACGGCAGGATATGGAAGCCAATCGCCAACTTGCTGGCAAGCTCGTGCCGGCAGCCCCGGCCTTTCCTTTGCCTAGCGCGACCCTCGCGGAGCGCGTGAGCGATAGGGAAAGGAAAGGCCGGGACGAACAGCCCACGGTACAGTCGGTGTTCGCGCTACGGCAGGATATGGAAACCGAGCGCCGCGATATCCTTGGCAAAACCGCGCACGGTATCGAGCGAGACCTCGTACGGGTCGCGACCAATGTTCTTGCGCTTGGCCAGGATGCTGTTGGGCACCGTAATGATCTGGCAACCGCAGGCCTCGGCCTGGTAAATGTTGATGAGCTCGCGCGTGGACGCCCACAGGACCTCGCAGTTGGGCTTTGCGGCGGCCTTCTTGACCGACTCCGTCATAAACGGAATGGGGTCGACGCCGGTATCGGCGATGCGGCCGGCAAAGAGCGAGATGATGGACGGCGTCTCGGCGTCGACGGCCTCGACCATCTCATCAACCTGCGTAGGCGTAAAGATGGTGGTGACGTTGACCTTAATGCCGTCGGCCGAAAGCTTGCGGACCAGCTCGGCGGTGGACTCGCCCTTGGTGGTCACGCACGGAATCTTGACGTAGACGTTCTCGGCCCAGGTAGCGATCTCGCGCGCCTCGACCTCCATGGTCTCGACGTCATCGGCAAAGACCTCAAACGAGACCGACACATCAGTGATGTGGGCCAGGACCTCTTTGGCAAACGCGCGGTAATCCGTCACGCCGCCCTTCTTCATAAGGGACGGGTTGGTCGTGAAACCCTGAACGTTGCCGTTCTCGTACATGTCGAGCATGCCCTCGAGGTTTGCACCGTCAGCGAACACCTTGATTGCCATCTGCCTGATTCCTTTCGTTAGCATACGGCCGATAAACTGCTAAACACTTTACCTACGTTTATCAAGGCGTGAGCTGCGGTTTTTTATCTTCTCGGCGAACGGTATAAACACCTCAGTGTTTGGATTGATAAATCGATTGAGCATGCAAAAGCGAAGAGTCGCAGTTTGAGCAAACGTCAGAACGCTGGATTCATTAGATGAGGCCGAAATGCCGCATCGCTGTGACGGTGCCATCGTGTGCGACATCGTCGGTCACGTAGTCGGCGAGCGCCTTGACCTCGGGCATGGCGTTGCCCATGGCCACGGCTGTCTCGACGGCGGCGAGCATGCCCAGGTCGTTGCCCGAATCGCCAAAGCCAAAGGTGCGCGCATTTCCCTCACGGCCCAGATACGCCAGCGCTCGCGCCACGCCCACGCCCTTGTCGATGCCCTTGGGGCTCAGCTCGCGATTCTGACCACCTGTGTTGCACAGCTCAAACTCGCGATCGATAAAGCCGTCATCGCCGGTCACGCGAGCCAAACTGGGCACACTGAGGCATACCTTGCCCACGCGCAGACTGCCGTCGACGCGCATCTCCTCGGCGCTGTGCACCACAGACGTGCCGATCAGAGACGACTGCTCAACGCCCACGGGCTCCAGCGCAAAGGTCGCAGCATTGGACTCGAAAAAAACCTCGATGCCGGCATCCACAACGCGACGCGCGAGCTCCTCAACAACGTCCTCGTCAAAGTAGTCCTCATGCACCACGCGGCCCTCGACCTCGAGCGTCGCTCCCGCCATGGCAACGACACCCGCCGGGTTCAGCGCGCGCAGGCCATCGGCAATCAGCCATAAGGGACGACCCGTGCAGATAAATGCCTTGTGCCCTGCGTCGCGCAGGCGATGAAACGCCTCGACGACCGCCTGCGAGGGGCGAACCGCCGAAAAGTCCTTATCGGTCATATCGTCGGGATCGAACGACGTCAGCGTGCCGTCCACGTCAAAAAAGAGCACGGCGGAATCGGGGCACGCATCAATCATATGGGTTCCTTTCGAGAATAAGGGCAAACGAAGCATCCATCATATAATGGAGCGACGCAACCAGAGAGGTCACCCATGGAATTTTACGCAAGCTGCCCCGAGGGCTTTGAGTCCGCACTCGCCGATGAGCTTAAACGCCTCGGACTTTCGCATGTTCGCCGGCTGAAGGGCCGCGCTACATTTGAGGGCGAGCTCGAAGAAGGCTATCGCGCCTGTCTGTGGTCGCGCCTGGCGAGCCGCGTGTTCGTGGTGCTTGGGCGCTTTGAGGCGCAGGATGCCGATGAACTGTACGATAGCGTTTACGACATCGCCTGGGAGAGCATCGTCCGCCCCGGCGCCACCATTGCCATCACCGCCCGCGGCGTGACCGAGCAGCTGCGCAACACGCGTTTCTCGGCCCTGCGCGCCAAAGACGCGCTGTGCGACCGCCTGGCCGAGACCACGGGCCGTCGCGCCGATGTCGATGCCGCCGACCCCGATGTTCACCTACTGCTTTCGCTGCGCCAGCGCCGCGCGAGCATAAGCCTAGACCTTTCGGGCGACCCGCTGTTCAAACGCCTGCCGCCCGCAGCGACCCGCGCCGGCGAGGGCGCGCACGTGCTGCGCCCCGACTACGCTGCCCTGGTGCTGGCGCAGGTCGGCTGGACCGCGCTATGCGAGCGCGAGCTGACGGCCGACGATTACGAAAATGAAGCCCTTCCCACGCTGATCGATGCCTCGTGCGCCGGCGGCGGCCTGCTGCTGGAAGCCGTGAACATTCTGACCGACCGCGCCCCGGGCGCCGCACGCGAGCGCTGGGGCTTTGAGGGCTGGCAGCTGCACGACGCCGCTCTGTGGGAGCAGCTGCTTGCCGAGGCGCGCGAGCGCGAGGCGGCAGCGCGCGAACGCCAGGCGCGCATCGTGGCCGCAGACATCGACCCCGCCGCTCGCAAGACCGCCGAGCGCATGGTCAAGAGCGCTGGCTACAAGCGTTTTGTCGACTTTTGCGCCGCCAAGCCCGCCACCGTGCTGGACCATGCGGGCGCCGTCGCCGGTGCCGCCGTGGTCGCAGACACCACCGAGACCCCGCTTTCGCTCATGCACGACGCCATGACGCTGGTCGGCGAGCTGCGCCGCGCGCCCGAGCTTTCCGCGGCGCCGGTCGCCGCGCTCACCCGCGATGGCCTTATGGCCCGCGCGCTCCATGCCGAGCCCGCGCGCTCCATCGCCGTCATGCCCAATAACGAGGAGGCGGCTCTTGAGGTTTGGCCCTCGCTCGACCACGCCGCCGCGGCATTCGAGGCTGCGACCAGCATAAACGCCGAGGAACAGTCCACGGACGCCGAAGACGAAGCCGCCGCTTCCTCCATGCCCGAACCTGCCGCCACGCTCGACTTGGGCGACGGCAAGCCGCTGCCCGTGCTCATCCCGGAGTCCGAGCAGTTCGCCAACCGCCTGCGCAAGAACGCCCGTCTGCGCCGCAAGTGGGCCAAGCGCGAGGGCGTGAGCTGCTACCGCGTCTACGATGCCGACCTGCCAGACTACTCCGCCGCCATCGACCTGTACGAGGGCTGCCCGCAGACGCCGGGCCGCTGGCTCGTCATCGCCGAATACGCCGCGCCCAAGACCATCGATCCCGCGCTGGCCCAGGCCCGCATGCTCGACATCTTGGCCATCGCGCCGCGTATCCTTGATGTTCCGGCCGAGCATGTGCACGCCAAGGCCCGTATGCGTTCGCGCGGCGGCTCGCAGTACGGCAAGCAGGGCGCCGGCAAGGGCGGCTCGGGCGAGCGCGCCAACATCGCGCGCCGTCGCCTGCCGCTCATCGAAGAGGGCGGCCTTACCTTTGCCGTCAACTTTGACGACTATCTGGATGTGGGCATCTTCTTGGACCACCGTGTCACCCGCAACCTGGTGCGCGAGCACGCCAAACAGGCGCGCCGCTTCCTCAACCTGTTCGCCTATACCGGCACCGCCACCTGCTATGCGGCAGACGGCGGCGTCGAGGAAACCGTGACGGTCGACCTCTCCAACACCTACCTGGACTGGGCCGAGCGCAATATGCGCCAGAACGGCTTTGTTGGTCCGCAGCATCATTTTGTGCGCGATGACGTGCTCGCCTGGATCCGCGACCAGCGCCAGACGCGCAACCGCTGGGACCTGATTTTTGTCGACCCGCCCACGTTCTCGAACTCGTCAAAGATGGGCCGCCGTACCTGGGATGTCCAGCGCGACCATGTTGAGCTTTTGGCCGGCGTATCTCGCCTGCTCGCGCAGGGCGGCCATGCCATCTTTAGCTGCAACCTGCGCGGCTTCCGCCCCGAGACACGCAAGCTCGCGCGCGCGGGCGTCGTGCTGGAGGACATTACGGCGCAGACCATTCCCGAGGACTTCGCACGTAACCAGAAGGTGCACCACTGCTATATCGTGCGCCGCCTGCCCATTGAGGACGCCATGGCCGAGGTCGGCTTTAGCGCCGAGGAGATTGCCGAGCGAACCGAGGAGCTGCGCAACCCCGAGGCCCGTAAGCCTCGCGCGGCAGTGCCCGCGCACGCGCAGGCCGGCAACGGCAAGCCTAAAAAGAAGAAGTTCTACGCCAGCAAGCCCAAAGGCAAATAACAAAGTTGCGGTGGAATACGGACTGCTTTGCCTGGAATTAGGCAAATTTAGACCGTATTTCACCGCAACTCATAGTGGGATGGCGGACGCCGTCCTACCCTTGGGTGACCAGGCGATAGCCGATACCCACGTGCGTCTGGATATAGCGCGGGTGCGCGGGGTCGGACTCGATCTTCTTGCGCAGCGTGCCCATAAAGACGCGCAGGCTCGCCAGGTCGCTCTTAGTTGCCGTGCCCCAAATCTCGTGCAGGATAAACTGGTGCGTTAGTACCTTGTCGGCGTTATGTGCCAGCAGGCACAAGAGCTTGTACTCAATCGGCGTCAGATGCAGCTCCTCGCCATCCATCGTGGCAATGCCGGCATCAAAGTCGATATGCAGCTCACCGGTATCGAACGAGCCCTCGGAGGCAACACCACCCGTTTGCGCATACGAAAGGCGCCTGAGCGTCGTGCGAATGCGTGCAAGCAGTTCCTCGACCGAAAACGGCTTGGTCAGATAGTCGTCGGCACCGGCATCGAGCGCGCGGATTTTGTCCGCATCCTCGCTGCGCGCCGAGACCACGATAATCGGCATGCCCGACCATGCGCGCACCGACTCCACCACCTTGACGCCGTCCATATCGGGCAGGCCCAGATCGAGCAGCACAATGCTCGGTGCCTGCGATGAGGCGGCGGCGATGGCGGCATGGGCGGTCTCCACGGCCATATGACGCAAGCCGTGCGCCTCGAGCGCGGCAACAATAAGGTTGCGGACGGCGGGATCGTCCTCAACGACCAAGATGAGCGGTTTTACGGCAGAGTTCGGCACAGCGCTACTCCTTATCAAACGAAACGTCGGCGACGGGAAGCTCAATCGTAAAGACCGAGCCGTGCGGGTCCGCCGCGGCAACCTCTATGCTACCGCCATGCGCCAGCGCAATGGAGCGGCAGAGCGAAAGACCCAGGCCCACGCTGCGATGGCTGTCGGCCAAACCGTGGTTGGCGGTGTAGAACGACTCAAAGATGCGCTCGCGATCCTCGGGTGCGATGCCCGGACCATCATCGGCAACCGAGCACGCCACGCGTCCATCGTCGACGCTAATCGAAATCATGATATGCGAGCCCGCGGGCGTATAGGTGATGGCGTTGTTCACCAGATTGACCACCAGCTGCACCATCAGGCGCGCATCGACGTTGACGAGCGCCGGCTCGTCGCACGGCACTACCTTAAGATCGTGCTCACGCACGGCCGGACTTACGTGGCGCAGCGCCTCCTCGACGATATCGTCCATGAGCTCGAGCGTGGTCGACAGGCGCATACCGCCGCCCTCGAGCTTGGTGATGGCGAGCAGGTTCTCGACGGTGGCGTTGAGCCATTGCGCATCCGAGCGAATGGACAAGAGCAGGCCGCGGCGCGTTTGGGCGTCGAGCACGGCGGTGCCGGTCGAGCCCTGGTCGAGCAGCACATCGGCATTACCCGAAATACTGGTGAGCGGCGTGCGCAGGTCGTGCGAGATGGAGCGCAGCAGGTTGGCGCGCAGCTGCTCATTTTTGGCAAGCACCGCCGCCTCCTCGCGGGCCTCCATGGCGCGGGCGCGATCGAGCGCCAGCTCGCCTTCGCTCACGATGGCATCGGCAAGTGTCCGCTCCTCATGCGTCAGCACGTCGGGCTCGGCAACGATAGCCAGCACGCCCACCACCGAGGCGGGGTCGCCCGAGCGCGCGAAGCCGTCGCCCGTGCGAACCGTCAGGTAGATGCCATAAAACGCCGAGCCGCCAAACGTGGCGTCGAGCGGCGTTCCCACATAGGCGGACGCCGAGAGCCGAGGCGGCATCTGCGGCGCCAGTTCGTGCACCGGTGCGGCATCGCCCACGGCCGTGTAAGTCGCGCGCGGCAGCAGGTCATCGCCCTCGGCGTCGGCGCTGTACCACACGACAGGGCAGCCCGAAAGACGCGCCAGCTGCGTGGCCATGGCGTGAACGATCTGATGCTGATCGGCGCACCGCTGCAGCATGCGGTTGGTCTCGAGCACCATATGCGTGCGGCGGTCGCTGGCGGCAGCCTGTGCCAAGGCGCGGCGCAGGGCCAACGCAATCGAGCTCGACACAAGCGAGACCACGAACATGATGAAGAACATGCCGGGATAGCCGCGGTCGATAAGCGACAGCGAGTAGCGCGGGTCGACAAACAAGAAGTTGTAGAGCGCCACGGCGGCAGCCGAGCTCAGCAAGCAATACAGGCGGCTCCAGGTAAAGAATGCGCACAGCTGAACGGCGAACACATAGACGATCATGATGCTCGGCGCGAGACCCGGATGGTCGAGCAGCGCGCCCACAATCGTCGCCGCGACCAGCAGCCCCACCGATACGCAGGCGTCATACAGAGGAGTGCGGCGCGTCAGCGTTGTGCGCCGCCACCAAAAGCTATCGGCAATATCGCCGTCCGTACGGACGTCCATCAGCGTTCCGCCCCTCTCTCAAAAACAAAAACCACCACAAAGGGGACAGTGAACTGCCTCCCATTTCTTGGACATCGGGAAATGGGAGGTTTTCCATGAGTATAGACCTCAGGGTGAAGCACGACCTGGAGTCCAGGAGGCGGGCCGTCGAGCT
>NZ_JBBNKO010000015.1:0-54771 GCF_040092945.1 Collinsella sp. CLA-AP-H1
GCCGGGTAGCCGCGTGCGGCGCGGATAACCGCTGAAGGCATCTAAGCGGGAAGCCGTTCCAGGGATTAGTTCTCCTTCCGGTAAGGGCCCAGGTAGACTACCTGGTCGATAGACGGCAGGTGCAAGGGCGGCGACGTCCTCAGCCGAGCCGCACTAATCGCCCGAGCTCTTCCGGAACCGCACCTCGCGGCCCGCGGGACTGAGCGCTCATGCGCGGTCCGGGCACGAGGATGCCCCCGAGTCGACTCCTCCTATACGCCATGCGGCCCCCAGGGCACGTGTAGAGTGAGACCCAGGACACCGTAACGGTGGGCGCCGCCCACCGGTCAGCGGCCAGAGCATGGGGGGCACGCCCGGTCCCGTTCCGAACCCGGAAGCTAAGCCCCATCGCGCCGAGAGTACTGCGGGGTCAGCCCGTGGGAGGCCAGGGCGCCGCTGACCGGTGGACGGCACCGAGCCGTGCGCTTGAACTGAGAAGGGGGAGGCCTCGCGGCCTCCCCCTTTTTTGCGTTTACGGGCTTTTGTCTCACATAGTAGCTGTGTTTTATAACCCTCGTTTGTCGCATCTTCTGTGAACGGGCTACAATAACTTAGTCTGTGCGATATGGAGGTGAACATGGCTGAAGCTGGTATCGGCGTTGATATCGTCGAGATTTCCCGTATGAAATCAATACTTGAAGAGACGCCGTCGTTTGCTCGGCGTGTGTTTACCGAAGAAGAGCGTGCGTATTGTGATGCATCATCGCGTCCCGCTGCTCACTATGCCAGCCGCTTTGCTTCGCGCGAGGCGGTACTTAAAGCTCTCGGCACGGGTTTTAGTCAAGGCGTTGGTCGCAAGGATGTTTCGGTTACGCGTGATAAACTTGGCAAACCGAAAGCGCTGCTTTCGGGCCGTGCACTCGAGATCGCTCATGAGCTGGGTGTTGTTGAGGTTGCTCTTTCCATTACGCTTACAGGAGACTTAGCCGTTGCGAATGCCATCGCGATTACCGAAGATGCTCGGCCTAAGCCAAAAGAGGAAAAGGTGAGCACCAAGAAACGCGTAGCGCAGACATTTAAAGAGGCTCGCTCTGTTTTAGATGAGCTTGAGCAGCTGCAGAATTCAGCATTGACGGAGCACCTGGGCGATGCTTCGCAAGATACGCTAGGAGCATAGATGAAACCGGTTTTGAGTACCGAAGAAGTCGTTCGTCTCGAGGATATCATCGAACGCGAAGGGACTTCGAAGGCCGAGCTTATGGAGCTCGCGGGTGAGTTTGCCGCCAACGAGATCTTGAAGCTCAATCCCGATCGGGTTCTCGTTCTGGTCGGTTTTGGTAATAATGGCGGCGACGGTTGGGTTGCCGCCGATATTCTGAGCCATAAGGGTGTGGACGTCGATATCGTTTCTCCGGTTGAGCCGGATGAGATTCCTGCTGCTCTGGCACGTCATGTTGCTCGTCGTACTGCCGGCCGCGATGTGCACGTTTGCGTCGGCCCCTCGCGTGATGAACTCGAGGTTTTGATCGATAAGGCCGATGTTGTTGTCGATGCCATTTTTGGTACCGGTTTTCACGGGAATCTGCGTGCGCCGTTCTCCATCTGGATTCCTACGGTCAATGAATGCGCCGACTGTGTCGTATCCATTGATGTCCCCTCGGGCCTGAATGCCGAGACGGGCGTTGTTGATGACGACTGCATTCGTGCCGAGCATACGGTGACGATGATTGCGCCCAAGATTGGTTTGTATAGCGCTGATGGCCCTGAGTATGCTGGCGATTTGATCTGCGGCAATCTTTACGACCGTCTTGACGAGGTCATCGATGATGTCGACCACGCCGCTGAGATTGTCGAGCCCGGTGACTTAGTTGATTACTTTGCCCCACTACCTACGAATATCGATAAGTATTCCCGTGGCTCTGTGCTTATTGTCGCCGGGTCTGCGCAATATCCTGGTGCTGCCATTATGGCGGCCAAGTCTGCAGCTCGCGCGGGTGCTGGTTACGTGGCAGTCGCGGCTCCTGACGCCTGCGCTAATCTTATTCGCATGGCACTTCCTTCGATTCCCGTCTTTGCTATTCCGTCTGATTCCCGCGGCTCCTTTGGCGCCGCTGCGCGCATGACGGTGTGCGAGATTGCAAAGAAGTACAGCTGCGTACTGTGCGGTCCCGGTATGACGACGTCTGCCGGCGCTATGCAGGTGGTTTCGGGCTTGCTCGAGCTTGATGTACCGCTTATTTTGGATGCCGATGCACTCAACTGCCTTGCTAAGATTGCCATTGACGGTATTGATAGTAACCCCGAGATGTATCGTCGCGAGCAGCCGTTGGTTATGACGCCGCACTATCGTGAGCTTTCGCGTCTGGTTGCCGGTGACGAGGTGAACGACCTTGGTACCGCGATTGCAGCCGCGCAGAAGGTTGTCTGGGCTGCAGGCTCCGACAATCTGGTGGTCATTGCCAAGGGGCCGACGACGGCTATCTGTGGCGTTGAGCGTGTGCTGCTGCCGCTCTCGGGTCCGGCTTCTCTGGCAACTGCCGGTTCAGGTGATGTTCTCGCGGGTATTTTGGCCGGCACGCTTGCCACCATGCGCGACGAGATGGATCGTTGGGAGTTGCTGTATTCGTACGCCGTCGCACTTCACAGCTACGCCGGTTTTGCCGCGGCGACGGAGTATGGTGAGAAGAGCGTTATCGCGACCGATCTTATCGACTTGATCGGTCCTGCCATGGAGCTGGCGGCAAAGGATGCGCTCGAAGATCTGGGAATCATGGACGAAGGGTCGGATGACTAATCATGAATAAAGCCGATTTGACGCGCTGGTCCTGGGTCGAGATCGACCGCGGGGCGCTCCGTCGCAACACGAGGGCCTATAAGAACTTGCTGAATCCGCGTCAGCGCCTGTGCTGCGTGGTTAAGGCCGATGCTTATGGTCATGGAGCTGTTGAGTGCGCCAAGATCATGTATTCGGCCGGTGCCGACATGTTTGCCGTGGCGACGGTTAACGAGGGCGTTGAGCTCCGACAGGGCGGGATTACGAAGCCCATCCTCATCCTAAGCGAGCCGCCTATCGAGGCCATTCCGACGTTGCTCGAGTTTGATATCATGCCTTCGGTCTATACGTCTGACTTTGCTCTTGCGTATGGCGAATGTGCCGTCGCGGCGGGCAAGGTGGGCAAGTATCATCTCGCCATCGAGACGGGCATGAACCGCATTGGCGTACATTACACGCAGGTGCTCGACTTTGTCCGCGGTATTAATTTCCATCGCGGTATTCAGTGCGACGGCGTATTTACGCACTTCGCCACGGCCGATGAACCTTCGGGCTGGGACTACAAGCTGCAGTGTCAGCGCTTTACCGAGGCCGTTCAGGCCATTAAGGATGCGGGTTTTGAGTGCGGTATCGTGCACTGCGCCAACACGCCGTCCTCGATGCTCGACCCCTCGATGCATTTTGATATGATCCGCGCCGGCGTTGGCTTGTATGGCATGCAGCCGTGCGAGCTGAGTGGCCGCGTGATGCAGCTTGATCCCGTTATGAGCGTCCATGCGCGTGTGACGCGCGTGGCACACCCTGCGATGGGTGAGGGCGTGGGCTACGGTTTTACCTACCGCGTACCGCGTACGCGCGTTCAGATCTGCACGCTGCCGATCGGTTATGCCGATGGCCTATCGCGTACGCTTTCCAATCGTATGGATGTGCTGTATCGCGGCGAGCGCGTGCATCAGGTTGGCAATATCTGCATGGACCAGTTTATGGTCGCCATTCAGTCCAACCCGGCACACGAGATTCCCGAGGCCGAGTATGGTGACGAGATGATCATTGTCGGCCGCGATGGCGATGCCGAGATTACTATGGACGAGATGGCCCGACTGCGCGGAACGATTAACTACGAGGTCGCCTGCGGCTTTGGCATGCGTCTCGACAAGGTCTACGTGTAGGAGCCGCTATGGGCGTCATGCACATCCCGGGCCATACCCATCAGGCGCCGCGTGAGGTCGCACTCGAGGAGATCGAGGCCGTTCTGGGCGATTGTCACCTCTGCCAGCTCTACCAGTCGCGTCACAATATCGTGTTTGGCGTGGGAAATCCCCGCGCTCGCGTGATGTTTATTGGCGAGGCACCGGGTCGCAATGAGGATTTGCAGGGCGAACCCTTTGTGGGGGCGGCAGGCGAGGACCTCAACGGCATTTTGTCCCTGGCGGGTCTTAAACGCGAAGACGTCTACGTTGCCAATGTGCTTAAGTGCCGCCCGCCGGGAAACCGCAATCCGCGCCCCGAGGAAGTGCTGGCTTGCTCGCCGTTTTTGCGTGAGCAGATTCGTAGCATCTGGCCCGATATCATCGTGACGCTCGGCAACCCCGCGACGCACTTTGTGCTTAAGACCGAGATTGGCATTACTAAGCTGCGCGGTAGGTTCCACCAGATGGGGCATTTTGTAGTAATGCCCACGTTCCATCCGGCAGCAGCGCTGCGCAATCCGGCGTGGCAGGAGCTGTTGGAGGAAGACTTTAAGATGCTGGGCGACTATCTGGAGCGACATCCCGCACCAGAGGACGCCTCGGAATAATAAGGAGCATATATGTCCCTGGAGCGCCTGGGGGTAGGTACTTACAAAACGACTTGCGCTGCCGATACGGAGTACTTTGGCGAGCTAATTGCACCGTGCCTTGAGGACGGCGATGTGCTCATCCTGACCGGCGGCCTGGGAGTGGGCAAAACTCACTTTACCAAGGGCGTCTCGCGCGGGCTGGGCGATGAGCATATGGTTACGAGCCCTACGTTTGCGCTCATGGCCGTTCACGATCAAGGTCGTATTCCACTGTTTCACTTTGATCTATACCGCCTGGAGCATGCCTACGAGCTCGAGGATACGGGCATTTTCGATGTGCTGGGCTATGAGGGTGCTTGCCTGCTGGAATGGGGCGAACAATTCCAGGACGAGCTGACGGATGAGTATCTTTCGGTGACGCTCAAGCGTGATGAGGGCGACAGCGATGTGCGAACGATAACGCTTGAGGCGCACGGTGACCGCGCAATGGAGCTTTCCCATTTGATTGATAAGGCTGTACAAGATGAGCTTGCATAACGACAACGCGCTGGTGGTGGCGCTCGATACCTCGACCGACATGCTTGCCTGCGCGGCAAGCTGGATTGATGGGCAGACGGGCGAGACGAAGCTCGTGAGTGGCGACCACATGTGTCGCCGTCACGCAAACGTTGAGCTCGTGAATACCGTTGATGGCGTGCTGGCTCAAGCCGGTCTGGATCGCAGCGATGTTGGTTGCTACGTGGTCGGCCGCGGCCCGGGGTCGTTTACGGGTGTGCGCATCGGCATCTCCACTGCCAAGGGCCTCGCGCGCGGTGCCAATGTTCCGCTGCTGGGCGTGTCGACGCTCGACGCTTGCGCTTGGACGGCGTGGAAGGCTGGCGTGCGCGGCAAGCTTGGTATCTTGGCCGATGCTATGCGCGGTGAGGTATATCCGGCGCTGTATATGCTGGTCGATGAGGGTCTCGAGCGTCAATTTGAGCGCGAACACGTGGTCAAGGCCGCCGTGGCGCTCGATGAGTGGCGCCAAGCAGCGGACTGGGACCAGGTTCAGCTGACCGGTGACGGTCTCGTGCGCTATGGCAAGCTGCTGGGTGAGGACGAGACCGCCCGCTGCGTGGAGCGAGACCTGTGGTGGCCTTCGGGCGAGGGGTTGCTGCTCGCACACGCTGCGGGTGACGGCGATCCGGCCCGCGCCTTGCCGATTTACACGCGCCTTTCGGATGCCGAGGAAAACGAGCGCAAGCGTCTTGGTCTTGCCGAGAGTGCGCAGAGCGAAATTACGGGCGTTGCCGATGAACTCGCCGGTCGCCATCTGCAGTTCCGTCCCATGGGCGCGGCGGATGCCGAGGGCGCGAGCGCGCTGGAGGCTGTCTGCTTTGAAGGCGCCGGACACGAGGCGTGGACGCCGGGCATGTTCCTGTCCGAACTGGGCGAGGACGTCGCTGCGCCGCGTAGTTGGTGGGTGGCACACGACGACGGCAAGCTGCTGGGCCTTGCCGGCGGTATGGTCGTGGACGGTGATGTGCAGATTCTGGATGTCGCCGTCGACCCGGCACATCGCCGTGAGGGCATTGCCCGCAAGATGCTGTCGCATGTGAGCTATGATGCCCAGATGCTCGGCTGCACCACGGCTTCGCTCGAGGTCGAGGACGGTAACGAGGGAGCGATCGCGCTTTATAACGCTCTGGGCTTTACCGAGGCTGGCCGTCGCCGCGGTTACTACGGTGTTGGCAAAGATGCCATCGTCATGACGGCGCCGCTGCCCTTGGTGCTCCCGGTTGACAACGCTTCGCCCGAGCCGACGGCGGCTGAGCAGCGTGTATGGCCGCTGCCTGCGCCCGAGCGAACCGTTGAGGAGCGCGCTGAAATTGAGCGCCGTCGCCTAGTGCTCGCTATCGAGAGTTCCTGCGACGAGACGGCCGTGGCGATTATCGATGCGGATGGCAATATGCTGGCCAACCAGGTGTCGACACAGATTGATTTTCATGCCCGCTTTGGCGGCGTGGTGCCCGAGATCGCCTCGCGCAAACACGTTGAGGTGATTGTGAGTGTCGTGGATGCGGCGCTCGAGGATGCCGCAGCATCGCTGGGCCTTACGGGCGGAGCCATTGCACCAAGTGAGCTTGCCGCCGTGGGCGTGACGCAGGGTCCGGGCCTGGTGGGCGCCCTCGTGGTTGGCGTCGCCTTCGCCAAGGGCTTTGCCTACGCTGCTGGCAAGCCGCTCGTATGCGTCAACCATCTGGAGGGGCACCTGTTTGCCAACTTGCTGGCGCAGCCCGACCTCAAGCCGCCGTTCATCTTCACGCTTGTCTCGGGCGGGCACACCATGCTCGTGCACGTGAAGGCGTGGGGCGACTACGAGGTGCTCGGAGAGACGCTCGACGACGCCGTGGGCGAGGCCTTCGACAAGGTGGCCAAGGCGCTGGGCCTGGGCTATCCCGGTGGCCCCATCATCTCTAAGCTGGCCGAGACGGGCAACCCCAAGGCGATCGATTTCCCCCGTGCGCTTAACAGCAGGGGGGACTACCGCTTCTCGCTTTCGGGCCTCAAGACGGCGGTGACGCTCTACATCGAGCAAGAGACCAAGGCCGGGCGCACGATTCACCTGCCCGATCTGGCAGCTTCGTTTGAGGCAGCTGTCTTTGACGTGCAGTACAAGAAGGCCAAAAACGCACTGCACGCTACCGGATGCAAGGAATACTGCATCGGTGGCGGCGTCTCGGCTAACCCGCATCTGCGCGAGATGATGATCAAGAAGCTCGGGCGCCAGGGCATCCGCGTGACGGTGCCGCCTCTTTCGGCATGCACCGACAACGCTGCGATGATCGCGGAGGTTGCCCGCCGTAAATTCGACCGAGGTGAAATCTCGCCGTTCGACGTCGACGCCGATCCAAACATGACGCTGTAGCTGGTACGGCGCGGTCCCCGGACGGAGGGGCCGGATATAAGGTTTCCTGCTCTACAGTCCTGCGCAAGACGAAGGCCACATTAAGTGGCCTTCTTTGCGTGCGGAACTCGCGATAAACCTTATATCCGGCCCCTCCGTCCGGGGACCTTTCTGTGTCGATATAGCTTCTGAGCTGGTTTGGCGTCGACAACGTCCAGCAAAGTTAACAAGCCAGTGTCGAATTTCCGGCGTTCTTTAGCTGAAAGAAAAAGTTGGTGTGCGGAGCTTTGCTCCGCACATTTGGGATGGGAGCCCCTGGGAGCGGCGGGAGCCGGGCGGCGCATATGAACTTTATCGCGAGTTCCGCACGCAAAGGAAAGCACTTAATGTGCTTTCCGTCTTGCGCAGGACTGTAGAGCAGGAAAGTTCATATGCGCCGCCCGGCTCCCGCCGCTCCCAGGGGCATCTCTCATGCAAAAACTTTTGTCGGGTAAAGTCCGAGGTCAGTGGCGTTTTATACCGAGAAATTCAAAAAAAGTTGAAAATTCATTACATATTTGCGTTGACTTTAGGTAACTAAAGTTTCATACTCCTTTTCAACCACTGGGGGATGTGAACACGCACGGATCGTTCGCATCATGATTGAAGAGGATTTCTTAGACATGTTCACGCATCAGCTAAACATTATCAGCGTAGTAATTATCTGATGCGGGTTAGCACATACAGCTAGCCCGTACGATAACGGGCGGCTGATGAAGATGAGGGCCGTCGAGCGCAACCGACGGCCCTCATTTTTTATGTCTAGGAAGTTCTTTTTAGAGGAGGAAATGTAATGAACGGAGTTTTGCTCATGGTTGTGGCCGCGGCGGTGCTCGCCTGCGGCTATCTGGGCTATGGCCGCTGGCTGGCCAACAAGTGGGGCGTTGACAAGGATGCCCTCACGCCGGCCAAGCGCATGAAGGACGGCAACAGCTTCTCACCCGTCTCCGCCTTCACCGCGTTCTCGCACCAGTTCAGCTCGATCTGCGGTGCTGGCCCTGTTACGGGTACGATCGTCGCCATGGCCTTTGGCTGGCTGCCCGTCGTGCTCTGGGTCCTCGTCGGCGGCATCTTCTTTGGTGCCGTCCACGACTTTGGTGCCCTGTACGCCTCGATGAAGAACAACGGCAAGTCGCTCGCTCAGCTCATCGAGAAGTACATCGGCAAGACCGGCCGTCGCCTGTTCCTGCTGTTCTGCTGGCTGTTCTGCATCATCGTCATCGCCGCCTTCACCGACATGGTCTGCAAGACGTTCATGTTCACCCCGGCCGTTGACGCTTCTGGTGCTGCTACCGGTGCCATCGACTTCACCAAGTCCTATGCCGCCGGCTGCGCTGGTACCATCTCCATCCTGTTCACCTTCGTCGCTATCGCCTTTGGTTGGGCCCAGAAGAAGTTCAACCTCACCGGCGCTGCCGAGTTCGTCACCGGCGTGGTCCTCATGGTTCTCATGTTCGCCGTCGGTATGCAGTTTCCGGTCTACCTGGATAAGTTCCAGTGGTTCGCCGTCGTCATGGTCTACCTGGTCTTCGCTGGCGCTATGCCCATCCAGATGCTCAAGACCCCGCGTGACTACCTCACTTCCATCATGATGATCGTCATGATCGTCTGCGCTGTCCTCGGCATCGTCGTCCTGGGCGTCAACGGTCAGGCCACTATCACCGCTCCGGTCTTCACCGGCTTCTCCACTGCCTCCGGCATGATGTTCCCGGTCCTGTTCGTCTCCGTCGCTTGCGGTGCTCTCTCCGGTTTCCACAGCCTCGTTTCTTCCGGCACCTCTTCCAAGCAGGTCGAGAAGGAGCAGGACGCCGTCAAGGTCGGTTACGGCGCAATGATCGTCGAGTCCTTCGTCGGCATCCTTGCCATCATCGTTGCCGGCATCATGTTCTCCGATATGAACACCGCCGGTACCGGCGCCCTCAACGCCGGTGTCGCTTCCACCCCGTTCCAGATCTTCGCCGCTGGCATCTCCCGCGGTATGCAGGCCTTCGGTGTTGACGGCACGCTCGCTACCGTCTTCATGACCATGAACGTCTCTGCTCTGGCCCTGACCTCGCTCGACGCCGTCGCCCGCATCGCCCGCACCTCGTTCTCCGAGTTCTTTGCCCAGACCAACGACGCCCTGGCCATCGAGTCCAAGGCCGGCTACATGAAGGTCCTCGGCAACCCCTGGTTCGCCACGGTCGTTACCCTGCTTCCCGGTCTCGCCCTCGCTTTTGGTGGCTATGCCAACATCTGGCCGCTCTTTGGTGCTTCCAATCAGCTGCTCGGCGGCATGACCATGATCACCCTCGCCGTGTTCTGCAAGTGCACCGGCCGCAAGGGTTGGATGCTCTACGTGCCCGTCGCCTTCCTGCTCTGCTGCACCTTCACCTCGCTGGTCCAGAGCGCCATGGGCTGCATGGCCGCCGTCCAGGCTTACGGCTTCTTCGGCACCATCCCGGCTACCGCCACCACGGCCGCCGTCTCCGTCGCCGCCACCAAGGGCCTGCAGCTCGTCTTTGCCGTCCTGCTGATGGTCCTGGGCCTCATCGTCGCCGTCAACTGCCTCAAGGAGTTCTTCGGCAAGGAGGCTGGCTCCATGCCTGATGAGGAGCCCGAGTGGTCCGAGATGGGCAAGGCCGAGTACGGTCGCGCCGCTGCCGCCGAGGCTCCCGCTGACGCCGAGGCCGCCAAGGCCTAGTCAGCTTGATGGACTAACCGTTCCATCCAAATGACTCGGAAAGATCGGGTCCGCGACTTCGCGGGCTCGGTCTTTTTTCATGCGAAAGCGGGTGACGCTCGAGTGTTCTCGCAGATGTTTTGCGTGGATAAGGGCGCGCGTTGTACCATATAGACGTATATGTGTACATATGAAAGGGGCCCCGTGGCCAAGACGGTATATTCCGATAATCAAAATAATGTCGATGCTTTGGCTGAGCGCCTGAGCAGCCAGACGTCGCTTTCTGCTGAGCGTGCCAAGCTGGTTGCCTACGACCTGCTTTGCCGCAAGGCGCTCAAGATTAAGTCGAGTGCGCTGGCGCAGATTTTCCGCTCCGTCGATAAGGAGTGCGACACCAAGGCGATGCGCGATGAGCTTATCGCGGCAAAGATCGTGACCAAGATCGAGGGTAGCGGCATTAACGGGCGCCCGGCGTTCTATACCATCAATGCCGAGATCCGCGATGTCCAGGAGCAGCCTGCCGAGTCCGTCGAAGATTTTGTCGTCGAGGATTCCGCTGACGTGCCTGCTGTGGAAGAAGCTGCTCCGCGTGAGCATGTCGATACCGATGAGTTGCTCGATGAGAACGTCGTGCGTGCCTTTACGGCCAAGGCAGGACGCGGCGGTTTTGGCGGGGGTGGCAAGCGCGATGCGCAGCGCCGCGCCCAGCAGGAGCGCTTCCGTCGCGCCGTTGCTCGAAAGGGTGAGACGGATGCCGAGGCTGTTGAGACCGAGGTTGCTGCCGAGTCGCAGAAGCCCGCGAGGGAGCAAAAGCCCGTGGAGGCCCAAGAGCCCAAGCGTCGTCGCGGTGCTCACTTTAAGACTGCACAGCAGGATGCCGCGCGTGAGGTTGAAGAGTCTTCTGAGGTTGCGGACGATGTTGAGGAGTCTGCCAAGAAGGCTCCGGGTTCGTGTCGTCCCGGCCGCGGTTTTGCGGGACGCGCGTATCCCGTAAAGCATCAGGAGAAGGGCGAGTCGGTTTCGACCACCCAGGACGAGAAGGACGAGAAGGCCGTTGAGCCGGTGGCTCGCGAGCAAAAGCCTGTTGAGCCGCAGCTTGAGGTTGATGCCGAGGCCAAGGGCCAGCAGCCTACTGATGAGCAGACGGAGCAGGGCGCGTCGAGCAAGCCTCGCCGCCGTCGCCATCGTGGGGGCCGCAGTTCCCATGCCGAGACTGCGGCCGAGAAGACCACGCCGCAGAACGAGGATGCGAAGGCCGAGGTTTCTTCGGGGCAGCCTAAGCGCCAGCCGGCGAAGGAGAGCAAGTCCGTTCGTCCGCAGAAGCAGGCGTCTATGCCGAAGCGCGAGCGCAATTCCCAAGGCGATTCTAAGCGCAAGTCTCAGAGGAAGCCGGAGTCTGCCGCAGCAGATACTGCTGCCCAGCAGTCCAAGTCGGCCGTTCACGGCGAGGCCTCGGCGTTTGCCCTTGCCCGCGTTTTAGGCAGGCAGCTGCTCAAAGTTGTCCCTACGCCCACGGCGCTCTCTAAGATCAAGGAGCAGCAGACACAGATCGTAAAGGTCGAGGGCAAGGACGGCAAAAAGGCTCCGCAGCGCACTCAGCACAACGAGATGTCCAACCGCAAGATTGCCGAGGAAATCGCAATCATCCAGGCTTGGATCGAGCAGAACCGAGGTGCCGATACGCCGGTTGCCTCGCGCCGCCAGCGTGCCTACCAGATCTTTAACGACGAGAAGGCTTTTGACGGCAAGCACGGTGAGCGCTTGATCAGGCGTATGACCGAAAAGGGCATCAGCATGCAGGCGATCAAGGTCGCCCCCAATCGCCCCGTGCACTTTACGGGCTTCTTTACGCTGGGCGCCGACAAGCCGTTCATTATGGTCGAGAACCTGGACACCTACGACGAGATCGTCAAGCTGCTGCGTGGCCGCAAGCACGCCAAGCTCTTTGGCATCAAGGTGGGCGGCGTGATTTTTGGCGGCGGATGCAAGGCGAGCGTCTCGCATGCCCTGGACGATTATCTGGCCGAGATTGGCTATCGCTTTAACTACGTCTACTACGTGGGCGATATCGATCGCGAGGGTGCGCGCATCGTCGAGCAGACTCGCAATGCCAATGTGGTTGAGATTCGCCTGCATGCCGGCATGTATCGCGCTATGCTCGCCGAGCATAAGCGTCGCGTGAAGGCCGGCGGAGAGTGCGAACCCGCGGCTGCCAACCAGGGTGTGCCGCAGAACCTGGCAGCGACGATCAAGGATCTGCCCATGGTTACGCGCGTACAGTTCCGCAATGTGCTGCGCGAGGGCGGACGCATTCCGCAGGAGATTCTGATGACCGCCGACTATCGGGATGGCGACTCGGGAAGCTTCGACCGCATGCTGAACAATTAGCTCCGCCGTTCTACCGAACGGCGGTCTTCTTGACGCTGCGAGGGGCCCTGGCACGGCAATCTGACGTTCAACTTCGGCGGCGCGACCAGAAGGTCAGCGCCGCCTTGTTTCACGTCACCTTGCCATACCAGGGCCCCTCTCGCTGTCACGTCCAAAACATCGAGGTTAAGTGGCCTCCTGTTCGTGCGGAACTCGCGACAAACTTAATGCCCGGCCCGTCGGGGCCACACGCCATTTTGTAGATGACGGCTCGCTTTTCGGAACGGGGCTGATATTTTCTTGATGTTAGGCGCTCTTGGTCCTAATGGGCTTGGGGCGCCTTCGCGTTTCCTCAGCTCCGCACCCTTGCGGGTTCGAATTCCTCCGCTTGCCCACAAGAAAGCGCTCCAGGTTCATAAGGGCCTGGAGCGCTGTGTTCTTAAGGGCTGGGACGGAGGGATTCGAACCCCCAACAGCCGGCACCAAAAACCGGAGTTCTACCGTTGAACTACGTCCCAATGTGTGGCGTTGCCCAAAAGCAACTCGTTTAGTTTACCTAATCTGCGAGGGCATCGCAAACGCCATCGAGCAGGCGTACGGCGAGTGTCTGCGCGTCGCTGGCCGTGAAGGTGCCGTTGTAGCGCGTCATGCCCGTGAGCTCAATGCGAATGCGAGCCGGCTTCTGCTGCGCGGCGACATTGGCGGTGCGGATGCGCTGGGCCAGGTTGTGGCACTCGGCGAGGGCGATCGTGGCGCGCGGTGCGGCGTCGGCGGGCAGCTCATCGCTTGCGATCTCGAGCACCAGGTCAACGTCGGTTGGGACCTCGGAGTCGCAGAGCATCATGCCGCTGTTGTCGGTCGTTGCCGTGGCGATATTCCACATGCGCGACGCAACGCTGCGTGCGATGGGGTCCTCGCCGATAACGGCAATCTGGAAGCGCTCGAGCACGTTGGCGGCGCGAGCAAAACCGATACGGGACTCGGCTTCGGTGACCGAGGGCTTGCCCTCCCACACATGGTGCAGGCGGTTGATGTAGGCGTAGGTGTCCTGGAAGGCCATGCCGTCGGCAAACAGGCCGACATTTTCCTGGAACTGCTGCAGGGCGGCCTCGGTATGCGGACCAAAGTAGCCGTCGTCTTCGCCACAGGCAAAGCCCAAAACGTTGAGAGCGCGCTGCAGGGCCTGCACATCGGCGCCATGGAAATTGGGCATGCGCAGATAGAGAGTGCGGTCGCCCAGCTTATACGAAGCGTCTACAAGGGCGCTCCAGCAGGGGATATCGACGGCATGACCGGCAGCAAGGCCGCTGTCGAGCCTGAAGGTGCTGACGGCCTGCTCAGTGGTGGCTCCAAAGTACTTGTCGGTGACTTCGGCGGCATCAATCGTGTAGCCGAGCTGCAGGAGACGAGACTGCACGTCTTCGACGGCTGCTCCTTGCATGCCCGTTGTAATAGGTTCCATGAACGAACCCCTTTCGGCGTACCATTCGTACTATTTGAGCGTCTGTCGGATAGACAACGCAAAGGGATGCATAAACATTCACTCAACAGTGTAGCAAGTTGTGCCTAAATACGCTGCTGACAGGTTTTATAACCCCCGTTAGTTAAGGCGCTCCACAAAGAAATCTGCCATGGAGAGGAACAGCTCGCGTGCGTGCGGATCAAGCTCAACGTTCTCGATGGCCGCTTTGGCCTTAGCGGTCAGGTCGAGCGCGTAAGTGTGGGCGTAATCGATGGAGCCGGTCTCCTGGAAGATCTCCACGGCGCGTGCGAGCTGCGCGGGATCATCGGTGCCCGAGGAAAGAATCGCCTCGACCTCGTCGTGGTGGCGCTCATCAGAGAGGGCGTGTACGGCGACAAGCGTGCGCTTGCCCTCGGTGATGTCGGTGCGGAAGTCCTTGTTGGCGGCTTCCTTAGTGCCGACAAGGTTGAGCAGGTCGTCCTGAATCTGAAAGGCAAGGCCCGTGTGCAGGCCAAAGGCGCGCAGCGCTTCGATTTGCTCATCGCTGCCGCCGCCGATAATGGCTCCGGCGGCAAGCGGCGTGGCTCCGCTGTAAAACGCGGTCTTGTGCGTCGCCATGTCCAGGTAGTCATCAACCGAGATATCAAAGCGCCCGTCGCGGACCCAACCCAGGTCGAGTGCTTGACCCTCGATGGTGCGGACGATCATCTCGGTAAGCTCGTGGAGCACGCGCAGCTTCACGTCGGACTCCAGCGTAGGGTCGTCGAGAACCGTCTTGGTGACCATGGTGAGCGCCAGGTCGCCACAATTGATGGCAAGGCCCGTGCCCTCGGTAAGGTGCATGCAGGGCTTGCCTCGACGAAGCTGTCCGTTGTCGGCGATGTCGTCGTGGATCAGCGCGCCCGACTGGAAATGCTCGATGGCTGCCGCGGCGCTGCGGGCGCTCTCAAAGCTACCGCCCACTGCGGTTGCGGCGAGCATGCAGATAAGCGGGCGGTGGCGCTTGCCGGCGTTGGCCGTAAAAGCCGAGAGCGGCGCATACAGGTAGCGCTCGATATCGGCAGAGGTCGCCTGTCCGTCAAAGAACGTGGCCAGATAGTCGTTAATCTGGTCAAAGTGCTGGGCTAAAAAGCTGGTAAACGGACTGGACACGGGTTCTCGCATTCTTTCTGAGGTTGCATTGATGCAATATGCAGACAACATATTGCCACATTAGGGCGTTTGGCGCGGCAGTTTTGGCGATTTAGGACAACGGGCGTGCGTTTGATGGAGTGTGCCTAAATCAGCCTAAAATGCTCGAGCGCCGCAACGACACCGTCGTGATCGACGGTGTCGGTCACGTAATCGGCCTTATCCTTGAGATAGTCCGGCGCATTGCCCATGGCGATACCGACATCGACGGCGTTCATCAGCGAGACGTCATTGCTGGCGTCGCCAATGCCGTATACGGTTCCGTGGTGGGGGTCGAGGGCGTCGAGTACAGACTGGATGCCCCCGCGCTTCGTGCATTCGCGGGGCGAGATTTCGGTTACCTCGAGTTCGAGCTCGTTAAAGCACAGCAGCGGCTCAAGTGTCTTATCTTGAGCGATGTGGTTGGCGAGCGATGTAGACATCAAGATCTTGTAGACACTGTAATGTTGCAGCTGCGTGACTGCGTCGCCCAGGGTGCGCGCGTATCCGGGGGCATCGGGCGCATCGGCACTCATGCGCACGACGCCGTTGAGGCCCTCAAAGCGGATGACCTCGCCCGATTGCTCAAGGTAGGGGGCAAGACGCTGCAGCATACTGGGCGTCATCGACAGATCGCGAATTGCGTGTCCGTTGATCTCGGCGTAACCGCCCGCAAGACAGACGATGCCGGTCCAAGGCAGCTCAAGAAGTTTGGGGTGGATGCAGCTGAGGGTACGTCCCGTGCAGATAAAGGCCATGTTGCCGTTGGCGACAAACTCGCGGATTGCCTGCGAAACCGCCTCGTTGGGATAGGGGGAGAGGTCCCGCTCGTCTTCGGGAAGGTCTTGGGCGAGCCTGGGGTCTTGCCAGGCGAGCGTTCCGTCGATATCGAAGAAGCAGATATCGCCGCGCTTATGGGCTGCGCTGGCGGCAGGGGAGGCCGAGGTGGTGGGCACAAATTCCGGCTCGAGGCCCATGATCTGGTCAAAATGCTCTTTAACGCGGGGAACGGAGATGCCGATGACCACCTGGGCGGTCTTGCCCGTAATGATGAGGCCCTTGGCGCCCACCGCGACAAACGACGCGTTATCTGCAACGATGGAAGGGTCTGCGACCTCGACGCGCAGGCGCGTGGCGCAGTTGGTTGCGCCCACGATATTGCCAACGCCACCTAAAAGCTGAATTACCCGCTCAGCGAGGACGTGATCTTGATCGGATCGACTATCGACCTCGTCATTGGGGGATTGCTCTTTGGCAAAGTCGCTTCCCGTTAAACAATCGATTGCCGCGCGATTGGCAACATGATCCTCGCGGCCCGGTGTCTTAAGGTCATAGACCAAGATGAGTGCTCGAAAACTAACAAAAAAGATGAGGCTAAAGGCAAGGCCGATACCGAGCGCCAAAAGATAGGCACCGGCATGCGTGCGCATGAGCGGAATAAAGTTGAAGGCTGCCATCTCCATCAGGCCGCCCGAGAAGATGCCGACGATGCCAAAGAGATTCATGGTTGTGGCAAGGCAAGACGATAAGACGGCGTAGAGCAAAAAGAGCCCGGGGTGGGTGAACATAAAGAGAAACTCGAGTGGCTCGGTAACGCCGCAAACCACCGAGGCGATGATGGCGGGAACAAGGATGACCCTGAGGCCGGCGCGGCGCTCGGGTTTTGCGGTGGAGTAGAACGCAGCTGCGATGGCAGGAAGGCCAAAGAGCTTGACCCAGCCGGTGGCGGTAAAACCGGCCCACGGTGCAAGCTCATTAAGGGGGCGCGTGCTATGGGAGAGGATGGGGAGCAAACTGCTCCACGTGGCGTAGATGCCGTCGTTAATGACCAGGTTGTCGTAGTAGATCGGCATGTAGAGCAGGTGGTGCAGGCCAAAGGGCTCGAGTGCTCGTTCTAAAAAGACAAAGATGCCCACGCCAAAGGGACCGACGCCTGCAAGCGCGTGACGCAGCGTATCGGTTACATCGTATACGTAGGGCACGATGGCGGCCGAGATAGCGGCAAGGGCAAACACGGCAAAAAAGCTGATGAGGTAGACCAGCGAGGAGCCCGAGAAGGTGCCGAGCCAATCGGGAACCTTGGCATCGTAGAAGCGGTCATGGATGGCAACGACGGTTGCCGATACCGCCAGCGGGCCGATAATGCCGGTGTCGAGCGTCTTGATGCCGTCGATGACGGTGATACCGCTGGCGGAGGTCAAAGATGACGGGTACTCAAGTCCAAGGTTGTCTCCGCTCAGCTTAATGATCTCGCTCAAAAAGAAGCAGTAGGCAAAATAGGCGACGAGAGCCTCGAGACAGCAACGAGCCGGTTGTTTTTGGGCAAGACCGATGGGCAGCGCTACGGCAAAAAGGAGCGGGAGGCGTTTAAAGACCGTCCACGAGCCGCGCTGGATGATGGTCCAAAAAACGTACCAAGGGGTTCCGTATACGGCGAGATCGCCGACGATGTCCGCAGTCGTTGCGAGAGCGGAGACGCCGACCATGAGGCCTGATATAGAAAACAGCATGGCGGGCGCGAACATTGCCCCGCCAAAGCGTTGGATTTTTTGCAGCATGTTCTGCCTTCCGAATATCGAGGCGCGTTGCGCGTGGGGAAACGTTTAAACAATGGATTCATTGTAGAGGACCAGACGATTGTCGTACCGGCAGTTTTGAGCGAAACCGATTTGGGCATGACAGAAACCGTCAACGGTTAAATCCTGTCGCTTTACCGATATTCGGTTTAAACAACTTTAAGAAATGCTATCGTGCCTAGCCGGAAATGAATAATGTAGAGGTGAAACAATGCCAAAAGCGATATACGAAGGAATCTACCGAGAAATACGCTCGCGCATCATTAATGGGACCTATGCGTTTCAGGAGATGCTGCCAACCGAAGCCGAGCTGACCGCGGAGTTCGGATGCACTCGCAATACCGTCCGTCGCGCCTTGGGTATGCTGGCCGACGGGATGTTTGTGCAGCCCATACACGGCAAGGGCGTGCGCGTTATTTGGCTTAAGGGCGAAACCGACATGTTGGGCGCACTCGAAGAGGTTGAGTCGTTTGGCGAGTTTGCAAAGCGCAACAATGCCGTTGCATCTACGGACGTTAAGTCTTTCGAACATCTGGTTTGCACCGAGCAACTCTCTCGTCACCTGGGCTTTAAGGTGGGCGAGGAGTTGATTCGCGTAGTGCGTGTCCGAAGCCTCAACGGCAACGCGCGCCAAGTGGACCATGGCTATTTTTTGGCGTCGATCGCCAAGGGCCTGACTCCCGAGATCGCGGCAGATTCTATTTACGGCTATCTGGAGCACAAGCGCGGTGTCAAAGTGATGGCGAGCCGTCGTACGGTGAGTGTCGAGCTCGCCAACGATGAGGACTGCAGCTATCTTGACCTCGGCAAATACAACTGCGTTGCCGTCATGGAGAGTCAGTCGTACACCTCGGACGGCATCTTGTTTGAGGTGACGCACACTCGCACACACCCCGAGATCTTCCATTACCGTGTCAATTCCAAGCGATAGCCGGCTAGCTCGCAGCCTGACGAGACTCATGGCCTCAAAGAGAAAACGCCCGGTCAAACCGACGGTACATCGGCTTGACCGGGCGTTTTCTCTGCATTAGATAACAAATAATTGTTTATACAAAACTTGTCAAGTATCAAGTTGAAATTACCGTTCACCGAAGTTTTTCTACCGCTCTAGTAATACTTGTTCAAACAACTAGCCAAATAGCGTATCGTTCAAATTAGCAAAAGGGGCAAAGTCCCCGAGCCAATCTCCGAAGGCGGCGGCAAAGGGTGCCGCCACGGTGTGAAAGGGTGGATTGTAATGAAGAACGAAATGAGCAGAAGGCAGTTCCTGGGCTTTGCTGGTTCCGCGGCTGCAGTTCTTGGTCTGGGCCTCGTGGGTTGCGGTGGTTCTGCCGGCTCCGGCTCCTCTGCTTCTGGTGACGCTGCCGAGGTCTACTTCCTCCAATTCAAGCCCGAGGTCGACAAGGAGTGGAAGGAGATCGCCAAGGCCTATAAGAAGGAGAAGGGCGTCGAGGTCAAGATCGTGACCGCTGCCTCCAACACCTACGAGGAGAAGCTCAAGTCCGAGATGTCCAAGAGCTCCGCTCCGACCCTGTTCCAGGTCAACGGCCCCACCGGTCTTAAGAACTGGAAGGATTACTGCGCCGACCTGTCCGATACCAAGCTCCGCGGTGAGCTCATTGACGACTCCCTGGCTCTGCAGTCCGACGGCAAGGATGTGTGCATCGACTGGGTTCAGGAGAGCTTCGGCATCATCTACAACAAGCAGCTGCTCGAGAAGGCTGGCTACAAGGCCGAGGACATCAACTCCTTCGACAAGCTGAAGGCTTGTGCCGACGACATCCAGGCCCGCAAGGACGAGCTTGGTGTCGAGGGTGCCTTCACTTCCGCCGGCATGGACGACTCCTCCAGCTGGCGCTACACCACCCACCTTGCCAACATGCCGCTCTACTACGAGTTTGAGAAGGAGCACAACCAGGAGGACGACGAGATCAAGGGTGAGTTCCTCGACAACTACAAGCAGATCTTCGACCTGTACATCACCGACTCCACCTGCGATCCTTCGCAGCTTGCTTCCAAGACCGGCGACGACGCCACCAACGAGTTCGCAACCGGCAAGGCCGTCTTCTACCAGAACGGCTCTTGGGCCTACTCTGACCTCGTCAAGGCCGGCATGACCGACGATCAGATTGGCATGATGCCCATCTACATCGGTGTTGACGGCGAGGAGAACCAGGGCCTGTGCTCCGGCGGCGAGAACTACTGGTGCGTCAGTTCCCAGGCTTCCGAGGATGCCCAGAAGGCCACCGAGGACTTCATGTATTGGTGCGTCACCGCTGACACCCCGACCAGCATCATCGCCGACAAGATGGGTCTGACCGCTCCGTTCAAGAGCGCCAAGGAGACCACCAACGTCTTCTCGCAGCAGGCCGTTGCCATGGCCAAGGACGGCAAGAAGACCGTCGCTTGGGACTTCGTCTACATTCCCTCCGAGGAGTGGAAGAAGAACCTCAAGCAGGCTCTAATTGCCTACGCTGCCGATAACAGCAAGTGGGACGGCGTCAAGAACGCCTTCGTCGATGGCTGGAAGACCGAGAAGGCCGCTTCCGAGTAAGCAGTTGCTGCCCAAGCTATCTGATTAGCGACAGGGGGCGGGCAGACGTTGGTTTGCCCGCCCCCTGCATATTGAAAGGACCCTTTTATGGGCAAAGCACTCAAGCGCTGGTGGCCGCTCTTTATGCTGCCCACGTGCCTGGCGTTTATGATCGGGTTCGTGATCCCTTTTATCCAGGGCTTCTATCTCTCGTTCTGCCAGTTTATTATCATTAGTAACGCGCACTTTGTCGGTATCGAGAACTACGTGCGCGCGCTGTCCGATCCGCAGTTCTCCACGTCGTTCTTCTTTACCGTGGCGTTTGCCTTCCTGTCGACGGTGCTCATCAACGTGATCGCCCTGGCCATTGCGCAGGCGCTCACCCGCAAGGCGCTCAAAGGCACCAACATCTTCCGTACGATCTTCTTTATGCCTAACCTGATCGGCGGCATCGTGCTGGGCTACATTTGGCAGATTCTGATCAACTGCCTGCTCTCCAACGTGGGCGCCCAGCTCATCGCTCTTAACTCTGCTGCTGGCTTCTGGGGCCTTATCATCCTGACCCTGTGGCAGCAGGTCGGCTACATGATGATCATCTACATCGCTGGTCTGCAGTCCATTCCGTCCGACTACATCGAGGCCGCCAAGGTCGACGGCGCTACGGCATGGCAGACGTTTTGGAAGGTTAAGATCCCTAACCTGATGCCGACCATCACCATCTGCCTGTTCCTGTCCATCACCAACGGCTTTAAGCTGTTCGACCAGAACCTCGCCCTTACCGGCGGCGCCCCCGCGCACTCCACCGAGATGCTCGCCCTGAACATCTACAACACGTTCTATTCGCGTGCCGGTATCGCATGGCAGGGCATTGGTCAGGCCAAGGCGGTTATCTTCTGCATCCTGGTCGTGGCCATCTCCATGATCCAGCTTAAGGCCACGAGGTCCAAGGAGGTGCAGCAGTAATGAAACGCGATAAGGTTATCAACCGCGCGCTCTCGATTTTCTTTACGATCCTGTCGCTCGCGTGGATCTACCCCGTGTTCATGATTGCGCTTAATTCTTTTAAGAAAGCGACCGCAATCAGCACCACCACGGCATTCGATCTGCTCACGCCCGAGACGTTCAACGGCCTCGCAAACTACATGCACGCCCTTAACGAGCAGGGCTTTGCCTCGGCATTTATGTACTCGCTCATCATCACGGTCACGTCGGTCGTGCTGATTTTGGTGTGCTGCTCCATGTGCGCTTGGTACGTGGTTCGTGTCAACAACAAGATCTCGAACTTCTTCTATTACCTGTTCGTCTTCTCGATGGTCGTGCCGTTCCAGATGCTCATGTTCACGCTGTCCAATTTGGCGGACCGCATCGGCTTCAACACGCCGTTCAACATCTGCTTTATCTACCTTGGCTTTGGCGCGGGCCTGGCGGTCTTTATGTTCGCCGGCTTTGTAAAGAACATTCCGCTCGAGATCGAAGAGGCGGCCATGATCGACGGCTGCAACCCGGTCCAGGTGTTCTTTAAGATCGTCCTTCCCATCATGAAGCCCACCTATCTTTCGGTCGGCATCCTCGAGACCATGTGGGTCTGGAACGACTATCTGCTGCCCTACCTTACGCTCGACTCCACCAAGTACAAGACCATTCCTATCTTGATCCAGTACTTCCGCGGCGGCTACGGCCACGTCGAGCTCGGCCCCATGATGGCCTGCATCATGATGGTCGTTATCCCCATCGTTATCATGTACATCCTCTGTCAGAAGTACATCATCGACGGCGTGGTGGCAGGTGCCGTCAAGGGCTGATGCCGTAACTGTTTTGCAAGTTTCTGCGGCGCCCCTCAGCGCGGCGCCGCATATCGAAAGGTAGAGACATGGCCGAGATCGTTCTCAAACATGTTCAGAAGGTGTATCCCAACAACGAGTCAAAAAAGAAGGGCTTCTTTGGCAAAAAGAAGAAGACCGAGGAGAAGAAGCACAACCTCAAGGTTACCGAGGACGGTGTGCTCGCTGTAGAGGACTTCAACCTCACCGTTCACGACCAGGAGTTCGTCGTCCTCGTTGGCCCCTCTGGCTGCGGTAAGTCCACGACGATGCGCATGGTCGCCGGCCTGGAGGACATTACCTCGGGCGATGTGCTCATCGACGGCAAGCGTGTCAACGACGTGGCGCCCAAGGACCGCGACATCGCCATGGTGTTCCAGAGCTACGCTCTGTATCCCAATATGACGGTGTACGAGAACATGGCATTTACGCTCGAGCTCAAGAAGGTTCCCAAGGACGAGATCGACCGCAAGGTTCGCTCTGCTGCCGAGATTCTGGGCATTACCGAGTACCTCGACCGTAAGCCCAAGGCGCTCTCCGGCGGCCAGCGCCAGCGTGTCGCTATCGGCCGCGCCATCGTGCGTGACCCCAAGGTCTTCCTGATGGACGAGCCGCTGTCCAACCTGGACGCCAAGCTTCGTAACCAGATGCGTGCCGAGCTCATTAAGCTGCGCCACGAGATCAAGGGCACGTTCATTTATGTTACTCACGACCAGACCGAGGCTATGACCCTCGGTGACCGTATCGTGGTCATGAAGGACGGCGTCGTCCAGCAGATCGCCACGCCGCAGGAGGTCTTCAACCATCCCGCGAACATCTTCGTCGCCGGCTTCATCGGCGTGCCGCAGATGAACTTCTTCGATGCCCAGCTGGTGCGCTCGGGCAACGGCTTTACCGTCAAGACCGAGGATATGAACGTGGCGCTCGCCCCCGAGACTTGCGCTCAGCTTGCCCTCAACTGGGACGGCGGCGACGTGAAGGAGATCACGGCCGGCGTGCGCCCCGAGCAGATTCTGCTTGCCGACAAGGGCGAGGAGGGCGCGCTCCAGGGTACCGTCGAGGTGACCGAGCTCATGGGCTCGACCGAGCATGTCCACGTGACCGCTCCCGACGGCCAGTTTGTCCTGATTATCCCCGTCGTCGACCTCGAGGCCAAGGGCGCGCTCAAGGCTGGCGACACCATCTGGTTCAAGTTCGAGAAGAACGCGACCCACCTCTTCGATAAGGTCTCTGGCAAGAACCTTATCTAGGCCCGGTGCATCCAGGCCCTCCCTTTGGGCGACTGCGGTATTGCCATCCTTTTGCCGCGGTCACATATAAGGCTCCCCTCCCGTCCGCTGGGCGAGAGGGGAGCCTTTCTTTGTGTTGGGGTTGTCTGACCGGTCGTTTGTCTCGATCTGTAACAGGTAGGGCCGATTTCGGACGTTAGATGTTACAGATCGAGACGGTCCCGCTGAGCTAACCATTTCATCTAAATCTGTAACACCAAAGGCGAATTTCAGCTGCTAGATGTTACAGGTTGAGATAAACCCAAGGGGAGGGGCTGGTATGTCTCAATCTGTAACAGCTGGGACCGTTTTGGTTGAGTAGTTGTTATGGATCGAGATTGTTTGGTCGAGTCGGGTCACAGGGTAACGTGCGGGCACAAAAAACGGAGCCGTGTTGCAACGACCCCGTTTCTCAAGAGGATGGGTAAGGGAAGCGAAATTAGTTCAGGTGCCAGATCTCGTCGTTGTACTGGGAGATGGTGCGGTCGGACGAGAAAGTGCCGGCGTTGGCGATATTGATGAGCGCCTTGCGCATCCAGGCGTCCTGGTCCTCGTAGTCGGCCAGTACGCGCTCCTTGGTCTGGATGTACTCCTCAATGTCGAGCAGGGCCATAAACCAGTCCTTGCCCTTAATGTCGTCGTGCAGGCGCTGCAGGCGCTCGGCGTTGCCGGTCGCCATAAAGGCGGGGTTGGTGATAAAGTCCACCAGCAGCTTGATACCAGGCTTGCGGTAGAGTGCGCTGGCGTTATAGCTGCCGTCGGCGTAGAGCTGCTCGACCTGTTTGGACGAGGCACCAAAGGTATAGATGTTCTCGTCGCCCACGAGCTCGGCAATCTCCACGTTGGCGCCGTCGAGCGTGCACAGGGTTAGGGCGCCGTTGAGCATGAACTTCATGTTGGAGGTGCCGCTCGCCTCCTTGGAGGCCAGGCTGATCTGCTCGGAGATGTCAGCGGCGGGAATCACGCGCTCGGCGGCGGTGACGTTGTAGTTCTCAATCATGACAACCTGCAGGTAGGGAGCCACGTCGGGGTCGTTTGCAATCCACAGCGATAGCGTCAGGATCAGATGGATGATGTCCTGCGCGATAGTGTAGGCAGGCGCCGCCTTGCCGCCAAAGATGATGGTGACGGGGTGCTTAGGCCTGTTGCCGTTCTTGATATCGAGGTACTTCCAGATGATGTAGAGCGCGAGCATCTGCTGGCGCTTGTATTCGTGGATGCGCTTGACCTGGACGTCGATGATGGCGTTGGAGGGAATGGTCACGCCCTGCTCGAGCGCCATGAACTGGCGCATGATGGCCTTGGCCTCGACCTTGATGGCGGCCAGGCGCTCAAGAACGTCCTTGTCGTCGGCGAACTTGGCGAGTTTGCTCAGATCGCCGGTGCTGCGCCAGTCGGTGCCGATCACATCGTCGAGCAGGCTGGCGAGCGCGGGGTTGGCCCCATGGATCCAGCGGCGGAAGGTGATGCCGTTGGTCTTATTGGAGAACTTCTTGGGATAGATCTCGTAGAACGGATGAAGCTCGGTGTCCTCCAGGATCTTGGTGTGGAGGGCGGCTACGCCGTTGATGGAGAAGCCAAAGTGGATGTCCATGTGGGCCATGTGGACGGTGTCGTATTCGTCGATGATGGCGACGCGCGGGTCATCGTGCTCGGCCTTCGCGATCTCATCGAGCTTGACGATAATGTCGGCGATGGCAGGGGAGACCTTCTGCAGGCTGGCGAGCGGCCACTTCTCGAGCGCCTCGGCAAGAATCGTGTGGTTAGTGTAGGCGACCATGGAGCGTACGATGGTCACGGCCTCGTCAAACTCGATGCCATGCTCGGTGGTGAGCAAGCGAATGAGCTCGGGGATGACCATGGTGGGGTGCGTGTCGTTAATTTGGACCACGGCGTAGTCGGCCAGATCGTGCAGGTTGCTGCCGCGCTCGACGGCCTCGTCGATCAGGAGCTGGGCGGCGTTGCTCACCATGAAGTACTCCTGATAGATGCGAAGTAGGCGGCCCTGCTCGTCGGAATCATCGGGGTAGAGGAACAAGGTGAGGTTCTTGGCGATCTCGGTCTTGTCGAAGTCGATGGAGCTGCCGGGGACCAGGCCGTCGTCGACGCTCGCCAGGTCGAACAGGCGCAGGCGGTTCTTGGTGGGCTGGCCGTAACCGGGCACATCGATGTTGACGAGCTTGGAGGTAACGGCAAAATCGCCGAACTCGACGGTGTAGGAGCGGTCATCGTCGACTAGGATGTCCTGCTCGCCGAGCCACTCGTCGGGGACGGCCTTCTGCTGGTTGTCGACAAAGCGCTGACGGAACAGACCGTAGTGATAGTTGAGGCCCACGCCATCGCCGGTCAAGCCCAGCGTGGCGATGGAATCCAGGAAGCACGCGGCCAGGCGGCCCAGGCCGCCGTTGCCGAGCGACGGCTCGACCTCGAACTCCTCGATCTTGTTGAGGTCGTGGCCTGCGGCGGTGAGCTGGTCCTTAACCTCGTCGTAGATGCCAAGGTCGATCATGTTGTTGATGAGCAGCTTGCCGATCAAAAATTCGGCGGAAATGTAATAGAGCTTTTTCTTGTCGTTGTTGAGCGGGCAGGCGGCGGAGCGCTCCTGCACGAGTTTGACCAGCAGCTTGTAAATGCGACGGTCGTCGAGCTGCTCGAGCGAGGTGCCAAAAGACTGCTCGGCGAGTTCCATGAGGTTAATTTGGGGCATGTTTTCTCCTGTGATGGGTTGTTTCATGTCTGCAATTCATAAGAAGCCCGCGCGAGGGGATTGGGGTGGCCTCGCGCGGGAAAAGCAAGCGCGTCCGCACGGTGGGGAGGGGTTGGGCGCGGTAGCTCCTATTGAGGAAGCTCGATTTCGGCTTCCGACGGGATGCGGAAGTAGGTCTCGGTCCAGTCGGTGAGCTTGTGCTCGAGCTCGCGGGTGATGGCGCCGTCGAGCATGCGCCAGGTCCAGTTGCCGCCCAGCGTGGCAGGGGTGTTGATGCGCGCCTCGTTGCCCAAGTTGAGCAGGTCCTGCATGGTGTAGATGCACGTGTCGCTCACGCTGGCGGCGATGGTGCGGTTGAGTGCATCTGCCATGGGTTCGCCGGCCTGCTGATGGGTGTACAGGGCTGCCTGCTCGCGCTGACGCGGGGTGGCCGTTCCCTCAAACCAACCGCGCGCCGTCTCGTTGTCGTGGGTGCCCACATAGGCGACGGTGTTGGCGATGTAGTTATGCGGCAGGTAGTACGAGTTGGTGCCCTCAAAGGCAAACTGCAGGATCTTCATGCCGGGGAAGCCCGAGTTGTCGCGCATGTCGATGACGCCGGGGGTGAGGAAGCCCAAGTCCTCGGCGATGATGGGCAGCGTGCCGAGCTTTTCCTCGAGCGTCTTGAAGAACTTGAGGCCGGGACCCTGCGTCCACGAACCGTAGGACGAATCGGGAGAGGAGAACGGCACCTCCCAATAAGCCTCGAAGCCGCGGAAGTGATCCAGGCGGATGACGTCGTACATGTCGAGGGCGGCGCGAATGCGGCCCTCCCACCAGGAGAAGCCGTCGGACTCCATGGCGTCCCAGTCGTAGATGGGGTTGCCCCAGTACTGGCCGGTGGCCGAGAACTGGTCGGGCGGCGTGCCGGCGACGCTCACAGGATTGCCGGCGGCGTCGATCTTAAAGAGCTCAGGCGTCGCCCACATCTCGACGGAGTCACGCGAGACATAGATGGGCAGGTCGCCGATGATGAGAATGTCGCGCTCGTTGGCATAGGCCTTGAGGCGGCTCCACTGGCGATCGAAGAAGTACTGGGTCATCTGGTGGTAGAGCATACGCGCCGGATGGTCGGCGCAGACCTTGGCGGAAGCCTCGCCGCGGGTGCGGAGCTCCGCGGGCCACTCCCAAAACGCCTTGAGACCGCACTCCTCTTTGACGGTCATGAACTCACAGTAGGGGATGAGCCAGTCCTCGTTGGCCTGGATAAAGTCATCGAAATCGGCCGGCTTGTCGGCGGCAAAGCGCTCGGCGGCGCGGTCGAGAATCTGACGGCGGCCACCAAAGATGGCACCGTAGTCGACATTGCTGGGGTCGGATCCCAGATACACGCCATCGATATCGCGCTGCTCCAGATACCCTGCCTCGATAAGCTCGGCAAAGTCGATAAAGTTGGGGTTGCCTGCGCGGGCCGAGAACGACTGATAGGGCGAATCGCCATAGCTGGTCGTCGTAAGGGGCAGAATCTGCCAGTAATGTTGTTTGCACGAGACGAGAAAATCGACGAAGTCGTAGGCATTCCAGCCAAAGCCGCCGATTCCGTATGGTCCGGGCAGAGATGAGACGGGCATGAGGACGCCGCTTGCACGCTCCATGAATGCGCTCACCAACCTTCTTGTTGTGGGGTCGGACTGCCGATGGGGGTGCAGTCCGCCTCCGATGTTCTGATTCGATACGCCTATTGTAAAACATGTTGTTTAAACATGTACAGGCAAGATAAAAAAGTTGGTCGATTTTCGGCGAATGGTTACATGCCATGAAAAAGCCCCGACCTCACAACGTGAGATCGGGGCAAGAGCGGTATGTAGGTTTTTTGCTACTCGGCGTCGGCGAAGCCGTTGGGGTTGTGGCTCTGCCAGTTCCAGCTATCGCGGCACATGTCCGCGATGTCGTACTGGGCCTTCCAGCCCATCATGCGCTCGGCCTTGGAGGCATCGCACCAGTTGGCAGCGATGTCGCCGGCGCGGCGCTCGCGGATCACGTAGGGCAGCTCCTTGCCACAAGCCTTGGAGAAGGCGGCGACGACCTCGAGTACCGAGGTGCCGGTGCCGGTGCCCAGGTTAAAGATCTCGACGCCGGTCTTGCCGTTCATCCAGTTGAGGGCGGCCACGTGACCAGATGCCAGATCGCACACGTGGATATAGTCGCGCACGCCGGTGCCGTCGGGGGTGGGGTAGTCGTTGCCAAAGACCTGAACGGCCTCGAGCTTGCCCACGGCGACCTGGGCGACATAGGGCACCAGGTTGTTGGGGATGCCCTTGGGGTCCTCGCCGATCAGGCCCGACGGATGAGCGCCGATGGGGTTGAAGTAACGGAGCAGCACGACGTCCCACTCGGGGTCGGCGGTGTGGACGTCCATAAGGATCTGCTCGATCATCCACTTGGTCCAACCATAGGGGTTGGTCGCGGGCTTCTTAGGATCCTCCTCGGTGACGGGCGGGTTGTCCGGGTCGCCGTAGACGGTCGAGGAGCTCGAGAAGATGATGGACTTGCAGCCATGGTTGCGCATGACGTCGATCAGCACCAGGGTGTTCTCGATGTTGTTGTGGTAGTACTCGACGGGCTTGCTCACCGACTCGCCGACGGCCTTAAAGCCGGCAAAGTGGATGACGCGGTCGATCTGATGGGTATCGAAGATCTTGTTCATCGCATCGCGGTCGAGCACGTTGGCCTCGTAGAAGGTGAGGTTCTTGGCGGCCTCGTCGCCCACGATGGTCTTGACGCGGTCGACGGCGACGGCGCTGGAGTTGGAGAGATCATCGACGATGACGACCTGGTAGCCACCCTCGAGCAGCTGAACGACGGTGTGCGAGCCGATAAAGCCGGCGCCACCGGTAACGAGGACGCAGGTGTCTTTGGGGTCGAGTGCTTTGGACATGTAGTCTCCTATCGAATCAGGAACACTTCTAGAGGGAGTATAGCGCAGGCAGGGACGCCCAAATCGTGCGCTGTAGGAAAAGCAGAGGATTATGTTAACGTACTCATAACAGAGCTTGCGTACGCATAACCTGATCTTTGGCATTTGTTTACGAGCCGCCGACCTTGCAGTTTCCTGCCGTTCGTGGAAATCGTTGGGACGCGCCATATGTACGCTAATATGTATGAGTTGAGCGACATATAAATAAGCATGTAACGGAGTACATATGTCACCAAACAGCGATTCCATCCTTTCCCAGGAGCTTTCGCGCCGCACTGCCCTCAAGGCCCTGTTCGGCGCCGCTTCTGCGGCAGTTCTTTTTGGCCTGCCCGCTCGCGCCCATGCGGCGGAGGCTTCCAAAGAAACCACCGATAAACTGAATGCCGCCCAGGCCCAGCTCGACGAGGTTCAGGCCCAGCTCGACAGCATCGCAAATGAGTATGCGGCGCTGGCCAACAAGAATGCCCAGACTCTCAACGACATCGAGAATGTCCAGGGCAAGATTGACGACACGCAGGCCCAGATCGATGAAAAGAAGGCCGAGCTCAAGAAGAAGCGCAACGACCTTTCCGATCGCGTGGCCGCCAGCTACAAGTCCGGCGGCACGAACATCCTGTCGCTGCTGCTGGCCTCTGGCTCGTTTGAGGAACTCGTCGCCAACGCGCATTACGTTGAGAAGATCAACAAGAGCGACCGCGACGCCATCGAGGACATTCAGACCATCCAGGAAGAGCTCGATGCGCAAAAGACCGAGCTCGAGTCGCAGAAGGCCGACTTAGAGAAGCTCAAGGACCAGCAGACTGCCCAGATGCAGGACATGCAGGCCAAGCAGCAAGAAGTCCAGACCGTGCTGAACGGTCTTTCCGACGACGTCAAGGAGCTCATGGCTCAGCGCGATTCCGAGATCCTCGCTGCCGCCCAGGCTGAGGAGGCCGCTAGGAAGGCTGCCGCTGCCGCGGCTGCCGCGAACAAGAACAATTCCTACTCGGGTGGTGGATCGTACGCGCCCGGAACTCCGCAGCAGAATGCCGGCTCGGGCAAGCAGCAGGCTGTCGTCAACGCGTGCTACTCCACGCCTTCGCCGGGTCAGAACTGGTGCGCGGCGTGGGTCACCAATGTCTTCCGTAACGCCGGCGTTGGCTACTTTGGCGGCAATGCGTGCGACATGTTTAACGCCTGGTGCTATAGCTCCGACCGCTCGGCGCTGCAGGTGGGCATGATCGTGGCCGATTCCTCGCACAGCGGCACGGGTGCTCCGGGCCTTATCTACGGTCATGTGGGTATCTACGTTGGCGGCGGCATCGTTATGAGCAACGAGGGTGCCATTACGTCTAAGTCGCTTGATTCGTTCATCAGCTTTTATGGTACTGGCTCTGGCGTGCGCTGGGGCTGGCTCGGCGGTATTGCGCTGTCGTAACGGTGGTTTGAAGTAAGTTGGTCCGTGGCTGCCCGAAAGGCATTAGGTTGCCTGCTCGGACAGTCCTGCTCGCACGGAGAGCACATTAAGTGCTCTCCGGCTCGTGCGGAACTCGCGATCAACCTAATGCCTTTCGGGCAGCCACGGACCTCTCGGGTCCAATACGTCACACGCCGGACTGGGTTATCTGAATAAATATGGCGAAGGCACCTTTCGGGGCCTTCTTTTTTATAAAAATTCGCCGACTCGGTGGACTTCGGGTTCTAGGTCTACGCCGAATTGGTCTTTGACGGTTGCCTGGATGTGGCGGATGAGCTCGTCGACATCGGCGGCGGTGGCGTGGTCAGCGTTGACGATGAAGCCGCAGTGCTTCTCGCTCACCTGCGCGCCGCCAACGGCGTGTCCTCGCAGGCCGGCATCCATGATGAGTTTGCCGGCAAAGTAACCCTCGGGGCGCTTGAAAGTGGAGCCGGCGCTCGGCATGTCGAGCGGCTGCTTGTCCTCACGGCGCTGGCGGTAGTCGTCCATGTCGGCCTTGATCATCGCGGCGTTGCCCGGAGCGAGATTGAAGGTGGCCGAAAGCACGATGAAGCCGTCGTCGGCAATGCGGCTCTTGCGATAGCCCAGGTTGAGCTCATCGACATCGAACTCAATGATATTGCCGCTGCCGCGGGTGCCGTCGTCGAGCTGGCGAGCGGGTTTGTAGACGCGCACGGACTCCAGCACATCGGCCATGCAGGCACCGTAGGCACCGGCGTTCATGTAGCAGGCGCCGCCGACCGATCCGGGGATACCCGAGATGGGCTCCATACCGGTGAGACCGGCCTCGGCTGCCGCCGCGGCGACATCGGAAAGCAAGGCGCCGGCTGCTGCCGTGACATGCGTGCCGTCGACCGTAATGTCGGAGAGGCCCTTGCCCAGCGCTACGACGATGCCGCGGATGCCCTTGTCACCGACGAGCAAGTCGGAGCCGTTGCCCACGATGGTGAGTGGCAGATCGCAGCGATAACAGGTATCGAGCGTGGCGACGAGGCCCTGCTCGGTGTCGGGCGTGACGAAGACATCGGCCGGGCCGCCGATCTTAAACGTGGTGTGCTCGCGCATGGGCTCGCTCATGAGTACGTTGTCCTCGCCGGCAACGCCGGCGAGCGCGCAAAGCAGGTCCTCGTTAAAAAAGTCGTTCTCGTGCATACGAATATCCGCCTTTTGGTGGTTGTTGTCATCGATCGATTGCAATATACCCCACCTGGACGGATTTGGTGCGCTGGCGGCGATAAAACAGCCGTCCACCGGATTGGTAAAGTGTTTATCACCGAGGTAGATGGGCAGTCGCTATACTTTCAAGAGATTGCGCGTAAACCCGGAAGGAGCGAGATGGCCAACAAAGTCACCCTCAAGCAGATCGCCCAGGAGGTGGGGCTTTCCCCTTCGTCGGTCTCGCTTGTTCTCAATAATCGGCCCTGTCGCATCTCGGAAGAAAACCGCAGGCTCATCAAGGAGGTTGCGGCGCGCAACCACTATGTTCCTAACCAGATCGCGCGTAGCCTGGTTATGCGCGAGTCGCGCACCTTAGGTCTGATTGTTCCCAATATCGAGAGTCGCTTTTTTGCCTCGCTCGCCGGCAGCTTGGAAAAGCGCTGCCGTGAAGACGGCTATGCACTCTTTATTACCAGCTCGGGTGGAAGCGCCGATGACGATCTGGAACTGCTACGCCAGCTGGTGACACGCGGCGTCGACGGCGTCTTTCTGGTGGTGGGTGACGAGTTCTCCGACGATCGCGCCCTGCGCGAGGAAGTGAGCCATCTGCCTATCCCTGCCGTGATGGTCGACCGTGCCATTGAGGGACTCGAGTGCGACAAGGTGATGTTCGACCACGAGATGGGCGGCTACATGGCTACGCGGTATCTGATTGAGCAGGGTCATCGCCGCATCGCCTGTCTGGTTAACGCGCGTCGCTCCAATACGGGCCGCAAGCGACTCGCCGGTTACGAGCGCGCGCTGCGCGAGGTGGGACTGCCCATCGACGCGCGCCTGGAGTTTGAGAGCGAATATTACATCCCGAGCGCCTACGAGGCCTCGGAGGCCGTGCTTGCAACCGATGCCACCGCCGTGTTTGCAAGCTCGGATAACATTGCCCTCGGTCTGCTCAAGCGCTTGCACGAGATGGGGAAGAGCATCCCAGGCGATATCTCGGTCGTAAGCTATGACAACTCGGCGGCCGACGTTCTCTTTGAGCCGGCGCTGACTGCGATTGAGCAGGATCCCGGTGTCCTTGCGGAGCATGCTTTTGCCTGCATGTCCAAGCGTCTTGCCGGTAGGGGCGGTAAGCGTGCCGAAGAGGTCGTTCTGGAACCGGCGCTTATCGTGAAGGGCAGTGTGCTTGATCTTACCGAATATAGCTAAGCGCACTTGTTTGTTTGCATAGATTACATGCGGAGTGTCCGCTATTTGCCGGCGGGGCCGGGGAGGCATACTTTGTTTTGAGAAGTTCGCGGAGCCCACTTCTCAAAACAAAGTATGCCTCCCCGGCCCTCGTCCGTGAACTTTTCCGCTGGGCGAGCCATAGACGCCGCGTACCGATAGGGTAAGGCAGCGGCTTGAAATTGGTGCTATATTCAGCTTGAGTTGTTTAATGCTAGTACGGGAGGCTGATATGGGGCTGTTCAAGAAGAAAAACCCGCAGGATGCCTTTGATCCCGATGTGTTTACCATCACGGATACGATTTTGGACCCGCCGCGGTTTACGTTTTTGCCGGCTATCTACCAGGATGCCACGCGCCGCAAGTGGGCCGTGCATCAGCGCGGCGGCGAGCCGAAGATTTTTGACTATGCGGATGTGTTGCAGTGCGAAGTGGCCGAGGCGGGCGATCCGGAGGCCGAGGAAGTGGCCTCAAAACAGGAATTTGCCCAGCGTATCCTGGCAAATCCTGCCAAGGCGGCGAAAATAAACGCTGCCAAGCGTAATATGTGTCTTGGTATGGGCGTTGTTGTGGCGGTTCAGACGGGAAAAGACGAGGTTTCCAAATTAGAGATTCCCGTTATGACCGACGAAGTCAAACGCGATTCAAGTCTATATAAGTCGTATCGGAATGTCGCCGAGAAGATTAAGGCCGAATTTGATGCCATGGGAGGGCTGGTCTAATTTTGGCGGCATACGTTTCTGAATGAGGAGTCTGTGCAATGGCAGGCGAATCTTATGCAATTCCCCCCAAAGATCGTGCTGTTGAGGGAATTCTTTGGTATATCCAGCACCACCAGCTTGCCGGCGGCGATCGCCTGCCGGCTGAGCGCGTGCTGTGCGAAGAGATTGGCGTTTCGCGTACGGCGTTACGCGCCGGTATCACGCGGCTCATCTCGTGTGGAACGCTCGAGAGCCGTCGCGGATCGGGTACGTATGTGTGTCCTCCCAAGCCGCTGAATATCTTCCAGGAAACGTATAACTTTTCCGATGCTGTGCGGACTGCCGGCCTGCACCCCTCTTCTCGTCTGGTTTCCACCGGGACCATCGAGGCGGATGAGGCGCTTGCCGACAAGCTTGGGGTGGCTGTGGGCGCTCCTTTACTCCGCATGCAGCGCATTCGACTTATAGAGGGCGAGCCGGCGTCAATCGAGACCGCTCACGTTAACCTGTCCCTGTGCCCCGCGCTTCCCGAGCACGATTTTGAGTGTGAGAGCCTTTACGATGTCTTGCTCAAAGAAGGTGGCGTGCGTGTTGAGCATGGACGTGAGCATATCTCCATCTCGCGTTTGAACGCCGAAGAGGCCGAGCTGCTCCAGCAAGAAGAGGGAACGCCGGTGTTCTATGAGAGCTCGATCGAATTTGATAAGGACATGCGTTTTGTGGAGCATTGCAAATCGGTGATTTTGCCCACAAAGTTCCGCTTTGCCGATAACGGCGAAGAGAACGGCATGAGGAGCGTGGCAGGTGAACAATGGCTGAAACAGTAGATGCCACCCCGGTTTATATGCGCATTCGACGCCGCATCGAGGAACGTATCGAGCGCGGTATATATCCCACGGGTTCCATGATTCCGTCCGAAAAAGACCTTGCCGAGGAATTTGGTACGACACGCTTGACCATCCGAAGCGCTGTCGATGAGCTGGTTCGGCGCGGGCAGATTCGCCGTGTTCGGGGAAAAGGTGCCTTTGTGGCGCAGAAAGTACCTGCTTTTTTTGAACGCACGGTCGGTTTCCGTGAATCGGTCCGTGCTTCGGGCGGCGAGCCGTCCGTCCGTATTCTCGCGCGTTCCAAGCGTTATGCGGGGCCATATTACGCCGACCTGTTTGGCATCGCCGAGGACGACCTGCTCTATTCCGTTCGACGCCTGAACTGCATAAACGGTAGCCCCGTATCGATTGAGACGGCGCTGATTCCCTGCCTGCTGTTCCCAACCATCGAAGATATTGACGTGTCGGTCTTCAGTTTGTACGAGACCTATGAGATGCTGGGCCGAAAGCCAGTCATGGCACAGGAAAAGCTCGATATCGAAGCGCTGGGCGCACGAGATGCCGGCCTCCTTGGACTGGAACAGGGCGATCTTGTTTTGCTTTTGGAATGCGTGAGCTATGACGCGAGCGGTCAGGCTATCGAGTATGTAAAGTCCTTCAATCGTGGCGATACGGGCGGCTACACCTATACGTACTAGCTGGTATTTTGTGAATAACGGCAGGGAAACTAACCAGTTTTGATCGTTGGGTCAGCTGTATATACAACCTTACAGGGCTCAAAATCGACCGTTCGCCGATGGGGATAAATTAATCGACAAAGAGGTATCAAAAAGCCGTAACCTGTAACTGTGATTGGTATCAAATACTAATGATTTGTTACGAGGTGAGACGATGAAGATGCTCGATTACGTTCAGCTTGCCCATGTGCGTATGGGGGAGAACCTCGAGCGTTCGTCTGAGCTGGTAGCGCAGCTCGTTGATATTTTCCAGTCCGGTTCTTTTGACGCGCTGCGCATCGTTGCTTCGGGTTCGTCGCGCCATGCCGCCGATTGCGCCCGCGATTACCTGCAAGATGCCCTGCAAATGCAGGTGTCCGTTGTGACGCCCGAGGCCTTCGTTGATTTTGAACACACCTATCCGCAGCATGCGCTCAACATCGCCGTCTCGCAGAGTGGCTATTCGACCAATACGATTGCGGCGCTCGATTACATGCGCGCACACGATATGGCTGCAGTTGCGCTCACGGCAAACGTCGAGGCGCCCATCAAGGAGCACGCTGACATCGTTCTTGACTACGGTGTGGGCGTCGAGTCGGTGGACTTTGTGACTCTGGGCGTTGAGGTTCTCGTTGAGTACCTGGTGCTCTTTGGTATCTACGGCGGTCAGGCGCGCGGAACGATTGACGCCAAGGGCGTTGCCCAGCGTCTTGACGACCTGCGCGAGGCTATCCATGCCAATGCCGTGATGTGCAAGACCGCCGAGGCATATGTCCAAGAACACATGCTCGAGCTTTCTGAGCACACGCCCGCCATGGTCGTCGGCAACGGCCCCAACTACGGTGTTGCCGAGGAGGCAGCGCTCAAGCTGAGCGAGACCATCAAGATTCCTGCCATGCATCACGAGGGCGAGGAGTTTGTTCACGGTCCCGAGATGCAGATCGTTCCGGGCTATCTGGTGTTTATCGTCGACGATCCGCAGGGGTCGGAGCGTCTTGCGAATATCGCCGATGCGCTATCGAATGTTACGACAAAAACGGTGCTGCTCACGGCCCATCCCAGGGGTAGGGCTCACGAGGTTGCGGTGCCTCAGGTGGCTCCGCTGCTCAGCGCAATTCCCAATCTCGTGTTCTTCCAGACGATTGCGGCGATGATCGCCGAACGTCTGAAGTCATGGGACGTGCACCCGTATCTCGATGCTGTCTCCAAGCAAATGGAGGTCAAGGCAGAGGGCTACGAAGAGTCAGTCAATGCGCTTAAGGCCAAAGCGGCCGAGTGTTACGGAATGTAAGCGGGTTTGATGCCCGTTGGCATGGGGGATGTGGAAACAACCCCAGAAAGGAGAGACAAATGAAGGAAACCGAGAAGATCGAGATCATGCATTTCGACCAGGAGGGCTATCTCGAGGACGGTAAGGCGCTCTACGAGACCGGCAAGAAGATGACCGCGCTCGCCGACAAGGTCGCCGACGAGGGCTACGACGCCGTGTTCCTGATGGGCGTCGGCGGCACCTGGGACGAGCTCATGCAGCTCGAGTACCTCATGAACAAGTTCGGCGACCGCGACCTCGAGGTCTACCTGATCCACGCCGCCGAGTGGAACGCCATGGGCCACAAGCGCATGACCGAGAAGTCCGTCGTGCTCACCGCCTCCGAGTCCGGCACCACCCCCGAGGTCCTCGAGGCCGTCAAGAAGATGAAGGGCATGGGCGTGCGCGTCTACGCCATGACCAAGCCCGAGGGCCCCATCGGCCAGGCTGTGGGTGCCGAGAACTGCGTCGCCATGGCTTCTGACCATGGTTCGGGCGGCTGCGAGAAGGGCTACTACCTCGCCGACTGCTTCGGCCTGCGCCTGCTCAACCGCCGCGGCTGCTTCCCGCAGTTCGACAAGTTTATTGAGCAGACCAAGGATGTTTGGACCCATCTGGTCGACATCCGCAAGCGCTTCGAGCCGCGCGCCGAGGAGCTCGCCAAGAAGTACGCCCTGGCCCCCTACACCATGTTCATCGGCTCCGGCGCCCTGTGGGGCGAGACCATCCTGTTCTCGATGTGCATCCTGGAGGAGATGCAGTGGAAGCGCACCCGCTACATCACCTCGGCCGACTTCTTCCACGGCACCCTCGAGCTCGTGGAGCCCGGCGTCCCGGTCTTCCTGTTCATGGGCGAGGACGAGAACCGCAAGCTCGACGAGCGCGTCCGCGCCTTCCTGACCCGCGGCGTGACCGGCGACACCGACATCAACATCATCGACACCGCCGAGTTCGCGATCCCCGGCCTTGACGACGAGTTCCGCGTCATCGTCTCCCCGTGGATTCTGACGGTGCTCGTGACCGACCGCCTGGCTCGCTACTACGAGACGGTCACCAAGCACAACCTCAAGTATCGTCGCTACTATCACCAGTTCGACTACTAAAGAAAACGGGTGCGGGAACGTGCCGGGCTATTGAGAGGAACACAGAATGAGACAGTACATCATCGCCAGCCATGCGCACTTCGCCACCGGCATCAAGGAGAGCGTCGAGCTGCTCTCGGGCGCTCGCGACAACGTCCACGATCTTTCGATGTTCGTCGATGGCCGCATGGACGTGGCCGAGGAGGCCCAAAAACTGCTGGCAGGCATGTCTGCCGACGATGATGTCGTTGTCTGCACCGACCTCTTTGGCGGTAGCGTTAACAACGAGTTCACCAAGATCGTCCAGACGCGTCCCCGCACGTACCTCGTTACCAACATGAACCTTCCTCTGCTCATCCAGCTGCTGTTCTCTGACGAGTCGGCGCCGGTTGAGGAGACGATTCGCGCCATCGTCGCTGCGGACGATACGCGCGTGAAGTTTGTCAACGATCTTTTGGTCGATGACGAGGAGGAGGAAGAGTTCTAATCCGCAGCACCTACTGACACGCCGTATGACGGCACAAGACCTTTGGGGGGTCACATTATGATTCAGCTACTTCGCGTTGACCATCGCCTGCTTCATGGCCAGGTCGCAGTTTCCTGGGTTCAGGGCCTTGGCTCCAACTGCATCTTCTGCGTGGGCGATAAGGTCGCTAACGACCCGGTGTGGAAGACGACGCTCAAGATGGGCAAGCCTGCCGGCTGCAAGCTCGTCATCAAAGATATGGAGCATGCAATCGAAGCTATCAACTCGGGCGTGACCGACAAGTACAAGATGATCATCTGCGTCGCCACTATCGCTGAGGCAAAGCAGCTTGTTGAGGGCTGCCCGCAGATCAAGTCGGTCAACCTGGGCAACACCAAGCCCAAGGACGAGAAGCGTCCCGACGCTCGTCAGGTCTCTCGTCAGATCTTCCTGACCGCGGCCGAGGAAGCCGATGTGCGCGAGATGCTGGATCGTGGCGTTGAGGTCGAGATTCGACCCCTGGCCGATGACCCCAAGGTCGACTGCGCCAGCGTGCTCTAGGCGTTCAATTTCGAAGAGTCTGAGCTCTTCGTAGTGTCCTATATGGAAAGGGGGATGTATGCTTACCCAAGCAATCCTCATCGGACTTATCGCCGCATTTGGTAAGTTCGACTGCCAGCTCGGTACGCTCTACGCGTTCCGCCCCATCGTCCTGTGCCCGCTCGTGGGCCTGGTGCTGGGGGACCTGCAGTCCGGCCTCGCGATCGGTGCGAGTCTGGAGCTGCTGTTCATGGGCTCGATCTCCATCGGCGCCTACGTGCCGCCTGATGAGACGATCGGCGGCGTGCTCGCCTGCGCCTTCGCTATCCAGCTGGGCCAGAGCACCGAGGCAGCCATCGCGCTTGCCATGCCCATCGCCACGCTGTGCCTTGCCATCAAGAACATCCTTAACGCCGCCCTGCCGATCCTGGTCGACCGCGCTGATGTCTACTCCGGCCAGGGCAACCTTAAGGGTGTCTATGCGATGCACTTCCTGATCGGTTTGACCGGTATCATCATGGCGTTCCTGCTGTGCTCGCTGTCGTTCTATCTGGGTGCTGACGCCATCCAGGGCCTGCTCGACTTCATCCCGCCCTTTGTCCTTGCTGGCTTTGGCGTTGCCGCCAACATCCTGCCGGCCATGGGCTTCGCCATGCTCGGCCGCCTGGTGCTCACCAAGCAGCTCGTGCCCTTCTACTTCCTGGGCTTCCTGCTGTGCTCCTACGCCAACGTGCCCGTCCTGGGCGTCGCCCTGATCGCCATCATCATCGGCATCGACAAGTTCGACCTGCTCGGCCTGGGCGGAGCCCAGCCCCAGCTCTCCGCGGAAGGGGATGAGGACGATGACTTCTAGTCCCGAGAACAAGATCACGCGCTCCGACCTCGTCAAGAGCGCCGTCAACGTCGGCGCCCTGGGCATGGAGTTCTCCTGGACCTACTACAAGCAGATGAACATCGCCTTCTGCCTGATGGTCGCCAACATGCTCAAGAAGATCTACGCCGGCCGCCCCGACGACTACGCCGCGGCCCTGCACCGACACTGCGCGTTCTTCAACATCACCGTCCAGTTCGCCCCGTTCGTCGGCGGCATCGCGATGGCCATGGCGGAGAAGGTCGCCCGCGGCGAGATCGAGCCCGAGAGCGTCAACGACGTCAAGGCCGCCCTCATGGGCCCGCTGTCCGGCATCGGCGACTCCATCTTCCTGTCGACGCTGCGCGTGGTCGCCGCCGCGGTGGGCATCAGCCTGTGCCAGGCCGGCAACCCCTTCGGCCCCATCGCCTTCCTGCTCATCTACAACGTCCCCGGCTTCGCGCTGCGCATCTGGGGCGCCGTCAAGGGCTACGAGCTGGGCGTGGGCTTCCTGGACGAGGCCCAGAGGACCGGCCTCATGCAGAAGATCATGACCTGCGTGGGCATCGTGGGCGTCATGGTCGTGGGCGCCATGTGCAAGGACATGTTCTGGGCCAGCATCCCGGTGGCCATCGGCTCGGGCGAGGACGCCCAGACCCTCCAGGACATCCTGGACGGCATCATGCCCGGCATGCTCGGCATGATCGCCTTCTGGCTGTACTACTGGCTGCTGTCCAAGAAGATCAACCCCATGGTGCTGATCGTGGCCACCATGGTCGTGGGCATCATCGGCGCGTTCTTCGGCGTGCTGGCGTAGGTTCCTGCGTTCTATTCTGCCCCCAAGGGAAACGGCGACCCATTGCGGTCGCCGTTTTTTATTACCGAAAGCTAGCCGGAGGTGCTTCGTGATTCGATCTGACAATCCATCCGATAATGGCGTGAGCGGGGCGATGTATCTATTTGGCACGGCGCTCTTGTGGAGTTTTATCGGCATCCTCGTTCGCGCCAATTCGCAGTCGGCTCTTTTGATCGGTGCCGTTACGGCAATATTTATGGCGCTCTTTATCCTGCTCGTCGGTAGGCCTGTCCTCCGCGTCAGCCGTCTTATTGCCCTTGTGGCCGTCTGCAACTTCGTGACGGGCACCACGTTTAACTTTGCCAACCAGCTCACGACGGTCGGCAACGCGATCGTTCTGCAGTACACCTCGATGATTTTCGTTATCGTGTATCAATCGCTCGCAACCCGCACGTTGCCCTCGCCTGCGAAGATTGCCTCCGTGGTGGTTGCTTTTACGGGTATGGGACTTTTCTTTTTAGGCGATTTGAGTGCCGAGGGCATGCTCGGCAACCTGCTTGCCGTCATTTCGGGGGCCACCTTTGGGCTGTGTTTCTTTTTGAACTCTCGCCCCGATGCGTCGCCCATGGTGTCCTCGCTCATCTCCTGCGGTATCTCGATGCTGCCGATCGTCTATTTTGCTGGCGCCCTAGACTCCGTGAGACCATTTGAGTGGGGGCTCATGCTGGTGCATGGCCTTTTTTGCAGTGGCCTTGCGAGCGTGCTGTATGCCAAGGGAATCGCGCGCACCAACGCGTTTGCGGCCAACTTGGTTTGCATGAGCGAGGTCGTGCTCGCTCCCTGCTGGTCGGCGCTCTTCTTTGGCGAGGTCTTTCGCTGGAACGAGTTTTTGGGCGCGGCGATTATCGTTTTGGTGATTGTGGCCAACTTGGCATCCGATGCCTTTGGCGATGGCTTTCTGGTGGCGCTAGTCCGCCATCGAAACAAAGAGCGCGCCTGATGAGATACGTCTGCCGTTTACGGTAAAAAACACCCCGCTGAGCGAGTGGTATTAAATAGTAAGAACCTGCATATCTATAATTGGTATCAAATCATTTGTGCCTGGCATGGGTGTTAGCAGCACACCAGGTACGCTTCGAGCCGTGGAATCGAACTCCCGGAATTGATATCAACAACGCGCGCGACGGTGACCGGCTATGACTCGAGATTTCCTATTTTGGAGGAACCATGCTTACCCAAGCAATCCTCGTCGGCTTAGTCGGAGCGTTTGGAGGCCTCGACTACCAGCTCGGCACCCTCTACGCGTTCCGCCCCATCGTCCTGTGCCCGCTCGTGGGCCTGGTGCTGGGGGACCTGCAGACTGGTCTTGCCGTCGGCGCCAGCCTGGAGCTGCTGTTCATGGGTTCGGTTTCCATCGGCGCCTACGTGCCGCCTAACGAAACCATCGGCGGCGTGCTCGCCTGCGCGTTTGCCATTCAGCTCGGTCAGGGTACCGAGACGGCCATCGCGCTCGCCATGCCCATCGCTGTCCTTTCGCTGACGATCGGCAACATTACTAGTGCCTTGTTCACCGTGTTTGTCGATATGGCAGACAGGTTCGCCCTCAAGGGAAACCTTAATGGCATTTACGCCGTTCATTGGGGCATGGGTCTTTGGGGCTGCCTTGAGTATTTCCTGCTGTGCGGCGGCGCCTTCTATCTGGGCTCCGATGCCATCCAGGGCCTGCTCGACTTCGTCCCGTCCTTCATCATTGATGGTTGCGGCGTTGCCGCCAACATCCTGCCGGCCATGGGCTTCGCCATGCTCGGCCGCCTGGTGCTCACCAAGCAGCTCGTGCCCTTCTACTTCCTGGGCTTCCTGCTGTGCTCCTACGCCAACGTGCCCGTCCTGGGCGTCGCCCTGATCGCCATCATCATCGGCATCGACAAGTTCGACCTGCTCGGCCTGGGCGGAGCCCAGCCCCAGCTCTCCGCGGAAGGGGATGAGGACGATGACTTCTAGTCCCGAGAACAAGATCACGCGCTCCGACCTCGTCAAGAGCGCCGTCAACGTCGGCGCCCTGGGCATGGAGTTCTCCTGGACCTACTACAAGCAGATGAACATCGCCTTCTGCCTGATGGTCGCCAACATGCTCAAGAAGATCTACGCCGGCCGCCCCGACGACTACGCCGCGGCCCTGCACCGACACTGCGCGTTCTTCAACATCACCGTCCAGTACGCCCCGTTCGTCGGCGGCATCGCGATGGCCATGGAGGAGAAGGTCGCCCGCGGCGAGATCGAGCCCGAGAGCGTCAACGACGTCAAGGCCGCCCTCATGGGCCCGCTGTCCGGCATCGGCGACTCCATCTTCCTGTCGACGCTGCGCGTGGTCGCCGCCGCGGTGGGCATCAGCCTGTGCCAGGCCGGCAACCCCTTCGGCCCCATCGCCTTCCTGCTCATCTACAACGTCCCCGGCTTCGCGCTGCGCATCTGGGGCGCCGTCAAGGGCTACGAGCTGGGCGTGGGCTTCCTGGACGAGGCCCAGAGGACCGGCCTCATGCAGAAGATCATGACCTGCGTGGGCATCGTGGGCGTCATGGTCGTGGGCGCCATGTGCAAGGACATGTTCTGGGCCAGCATCCCGGTGGCCATCGGCTCGGGCGAGGACGCCCAGACCCTCCAGGACATCCTGGACGGCATCATGCCCGGCATGCTCGGCATGATCGCCTTCTGGCTGTACTACTGGCTGCTGTCCAAGAAGATCAACCCCATGGTGCTGATCGTGGCCACCATGGTCGTGGGCATCATCGGCGCGTTCTTCGGCGTGCTGGCGTAAGGGCCCGGCTGCATAGATTTTCGTTGCAACCTGGAAAGGGGATGGAGCAGGCCTATGCTCTCCATCCCCTTTTTGTATAGAAGGAGTTCGTATGTTCGCGAAGGGTCGCGAAGCAATGCGCCTGACGCCGGCAGAGGTCAGGCTGATTCTTATTGAGTCCCTGCAGTGGTGCGCCAACAACGCGGTCTACTTTTTGGGGCTTATCGGTGCGGCCACGTATGATCTGGCCGGCACGGCCTTTTTGGTTGCCGCCATTACGCTCGCGCGCAATCTTATGACGTCGGTGGGCAATATGGTGTCGGGCTCGGTCATCGATCGCTTTGGACCGCGCCGGACGTCGTTTGTGACGTGCGTGATTACGGCAGTGCTATCGCTTGGCGTGGGGTTAGCGCCGTTGTCTGTCCCCGGGCTTGTGTTTGCCGCGTGCGTCTTGGGACTTGCGGGCGGCTTTATCAACACCTGCACGCATGCGTTTCCGGGATACCTGGAGTCGACCACCGAGGGTCGTACCCGCGTGAACGGCCTCATGGTGTTCTACAGCAATATCGCCTATACCGCTGGCCCGCTGCTCGGCGGTGCCATCGTGAGCTGTTTTGCCACGCAATCGGTTTATCTGCTCATGGCGGGCATGATGGGTGTGGCGGCCGTGCTCTCCTTGGGCTGTCACGAGTGTGTTGCTCCCGCAAAAGGGGAGAAGCCGAAGGGCGGTATTCTGGGCGGCATGGCCGAGGGTGCGCGACTTACGTTTCGCGACCACGACTTGCGCCTCATCTTTATCTCGGGCTTTTTGGGTTTCTTTGCGTTTGGCGCGTTCGATTCGCTGGAGTCGTTGTTCTACCGTGATGTACTCAACGTGGATATCGTCTGGCTGGGCTGGTTGTCCTCGGTCGTGGGCCTCACTTCCTCGGTGGGTGCGTTCATCCTGACCAAGCTTTCTGCTCGCCATGTCAACCTGCGATTGCTGCTCGGCGCGCTCATGGCCGTGGGCATTGGGTCCATGGTGTACGTGGGCACCGATATGCTGGGGGTCGCGATTATCGGTCAGGCGATTAACGGTCTGGCCTGGGGGTTCCTGGAGCCGCTGCAGATGATCTTGATTCAGGAGCGTGCCGACATCAAATACCTGGGGCGCATTACCGGCTTTGTGCGTTTTGGCCTGATGAGCGCCGGCGTGCTGCCGCTGCTGGCGGCTCCTTTTTTGGCGGAGGCTTTGGGCGTCCAAGCGGTGCTATTTGGGGCATCGACCATTATTGCGCTGGTAGGAACGCTGTTCTTTGTCACACAAGGGAGGCGCCAGAGGTGTTAGCTATACATTCAATTCTAATTTAATACCACTCACCAGAGAATTTCGACCGTTCACCGAGGATTGGAACAGATTGATAAGTGGTATTAAAAACACCTTAGGTGTATGTCTATAATTGGTATCGAAAAGAAACGCGATGTATAGAGTCGCGTGCAGGACAGAAAGGAAAAGCCATGAAGGAAACCGAGAAGATCGAGATCATGCACTTTAGCCAGGAGGGCTATCTCGAGGACGGCAAGAACGTCTATGAGACCGGCAAGAAGATGATCGAGCTCGCCGACAAGGTCGCCGACGAGGGCTACGACGCCGTGTTCCTGATGGGCGTCGGCGGCACCTGGGACGAGCTCATGCAGCTCGAGTACCTCATGAACAAGTTCGGCGACCGCGACCTCGAGGTCTACCTGATCCACGCCGCCGAGTGGAACGTCTCCGGCCACAAGCGCATGACCGAGAAGTCCGTCGTGATCACCGCCTCCGAGTCCGGCACCACCCCCGAGGTCCTCGAGGCCGTCAAGAAGATGAAGGGCATGGGCGTGCGCGTCTACGCCATGACCAAGCCCGAGGGCCCCATCGGCCAGGCTGTCGGCGCCGAGAACTGCGTCAAGATGGCTTCCGATCACGGTAACGGCGGCTGCGAGATGGGCTACTACCTCGCCGACTGCTTCGGCCTGCGCCTGCTCAACCGCCGCGGCTGCTTCCCGCAGTTCGACAAGTTTATTGAGCAGACCAAGGATGTTTGGACCCATCTGGTCGACATCCGCAAGAGCTTCGAGCCGCGCGCCGAGGAGCTCGCCAAGAAGTACGCCCTGGCCCCCTACACCATGTTCATCGGCTCCGGCGCCCTGTGGGGCGAGACGATCCTGTTCTCGATGTGCATCCTGGAGGAGATGCAGTGGAAGCGCACCCGCTACATCACCTCGGCCGACTTCTTCCACGGCACCCTCGAGCTCGTGGAGCCCGGCGTCCCGGTCTTCCTGTTCATGGGCGAGGACGAGAACCGCAAGCTCGACGAGCGCGTCCGCGCCTTCCTGACCCGCGGCGTGACCGGCGACACCGACATCAACATCATCGACACCGCCGAGTTCGCGATCCCCGGCCTTGACGACGAGTTCCGCGTCATCGTGTCTCCGTGGATCCTCTCCTCGCTGATTACCGATCGCCTTGCCGCTTACTACGAGACGGTCACCAAGCACAACCTCAACTACCGTCGTTACTATCACCAGTTCGACTACTAAGAGCAAATAACGTTTATGTAATTGGGCCCCGCTCCTATATGGAACGGGGCCTCGTTTAGGTTGGAGAGTAATTATGAGCTACCCCCTGCTTGCCGTCATGAATATCAGCCATCGTTATTTTGACCTTGAGGAATTCTTTTCTTCGGCAGCGGCCTCGGGCTACACGTGTTGCGAGCTTTGGACCGGGGCGATGCATCTGTATGTTGATTGCCATGGATACGATTCGCTCGAGCAGGTGCGGGAGCTGTCACAGCGGTATGGCGTTCGGATTGTGGGGCTTTGTCCCGAACAGAACAACCCCAAGCCGTGGAATATTGCGGCGCGTGGGAATGAGGCGCGCGCCCGCACGCTCGCGTACTTTAAGAACGTTGTGGATATCGCGGCGGAACTTGGAGCCGAGCAGGTCATGGTCTCGAGCGGCTGGGCATTTTTGAACGAGCCGATCGAGGACGCGTGGGGTCGCAGCGCCTCGATGCTGCGTGCGATTGCCGAGCATGCGGGAGAACGCGGCGTGCGACTGGTGCTCGAGGCCCTACAGCCGGTTGAGTCGATGATCGTGAACTCGGCGGCCGATACGAAGCGCATGATCGAGGCAGTTGATCATCCGGCACTTAAGGCGTGTCTGGATTTGGGCGCTATGGCGGTGGCGGGGGATACCATCGACGATTATTTCGATCTGCTTGGCGATGATGTCGCCCACGTGCATTTTGTCGATGTTGCGGCAGACGGCACGACGCATCTTGCCTGGGGTGACGGCGACCGCGATATGCGCGCCGACCTGGATAGGCTGGTGGCGCGCGGCTATCGCGGAGTTGTTTCGGCCGAGACCTATGACTGGCGCTATTTTGCTGACCCCGCAGCTGCCGATGCACAGGTAATGGCAGAGTATCGTCGTGCGATTGGCGCCTAGGTGGGGTTGGGTTGCGGCAACCTGCCCCATGTTTCCAAATGAATACGGTGTGAGCGGCTGCGACGGATTTTCCCCGCAAGCACTCTAGTATGCTAAAGTACCCAGAAGACCGGCGGAGCTATGCTGGTCTTCTGTTCTATATGAAACACAGCATGAGGAGGCTCACCAGATGACGGCCACACCGTGGGGATTCCGGGACATATTGCCCGAGGAGGCTCAGGCGCGCGAGGAGATTGCGCTGACGGTGAAGGGCTGCTTTAGGGAGCATCATTACCTGCCGGTCGAGACGCCGCTGCTCGAGGACAAGGGCTCGCTCGAGGAGGGCGGCCGCATTGCGGACACGCCGTTTAAGCTCTTTGATGACGACGGTCGCCTGCTGGTGGTCCGTCCCGACAACACGCTGCCGATTGTGCGCTTGGTTTCGACCCGCATGCGCGCGGCCGATCTGCCGCTGCGCCTGCGCTATGAGGCGCCGGTGGTTCGCGAGTGTCAGCGCAATGCCGGTGGCTCGCGTCAGTTTACGCAACTGGGTTTTGAGCTCATCGGCGCGGGTGATGCCGCGGGCGATGTCGAGATTGTCTCGCTGGTCGCCGAGGCCGTGCACAAGCTGGCACTTCCCGGTGCACGCATTATCGCGGGCAGCGTGCGTCCGTTTAAGGAACTGCTCGCGGCCTGTGAGGATCGCGAACTGGCTGCCGAGGCATTGCGTTGTGTGCACGCCAACGACTTCGTGGGCCTCGATACCCGCGTGGCGGCAAGTGCCGAGCCCGAGGCCGTCAAGGCCGCCATTAGCGAGCTGCCGCGTCTACACGGTGGCCCCGAAGTGCTCGACCGCGTTGACGCGTTGCTGGTTGCCGCCGGTATCGTCGCGCCGCTCACGCGCGAGCTGCGTGCCCTGGTCGAGGGCCTGGCTCCCGAGGACGCCCAGGTACTGTCCTTCGACTTCTCCATCATGAACTCGTTTGATTACTACACGGGCTTGGTTTTTAAGGCCTATGCCGGTGGCTTGCCCGATCCGGTCGGTTCGGGCGGACGCTACGACTCCATCTTTACCGGCGCATTTGGCGACGGCATCGAGGTGCCGGCGGCGGGCTTTGCCTTTTCGCTCGAGCGTCTGGAGGCCGCGCATACCTCGGCCGAGGACGCTGCTTCCGATGGTGACCATGCCGTGGGCCGTGGCGCCGAGGGTCCACTGCGCATCGCCGTGCCCAAGGGCTCGCTCAAGGCCGACACGCTCGACGTGCTCGAGGCCGCGGGCTTGGACGTCTCTGAACTGCGTGACCCCGGCCGTCACCTGATTGTGCGCGGTCGCGACACGCGTGTCGGCGAGGGCACGGTCGGCGATATCGAGTTTGTCATCGTGCGTCCCAGCGACGCGCCCGCCTTTGTGGGCTGTGGCGGTGCCGACTGCGGCATCTGCGGTTGGGATTCGCTTATCGAGGCAGACCTCAACTTGCTGCAGCTGGTCGACCTGGGCTACGGCCTGTGCACGTTTATCGAGGCGGAGCCCGCGTGGCGCGCTGGCCAGGTCGAGCGCAACTATGCCCGTCGCGGTTCTCTTCGCGTGGCCACCAAGTACCCGCGCATCGCGAGCGCTTGGTATGCCGAACGCGGCGTGAATGCCGATATCGTCTCGTTGCACGGTAACATCGAGCTGGGCCCCATCGTCGGTATGACCGACCGTATCGTGGACATTACCGCCACGGGCGCCACCCTGCGCGATAACGACCTGGTTATTACTGGTCGCATTATGGACTGCACGGCGCGCTTCTTTGTCAATCCGGGTGCCGCGCGCCTGGATCCGCGCGTACGCAATCTTGCCGATCGCTTGGCAGCTGCTGTTAAGGACAAGCATTTTGAGCCCGTCGCGGGTTCGGCACAATAGCGCGAGCACGCACGGGCGCCCCAACGTACGGGCTGCGGGTCGACTGGCGCCGCCGTCCGGCCTCTCGTTTTTCAAACGCAACCTCGACCGATAGGGGATACCGAAATGAAGACCATCAAGCTTGCTCCCGGTGAGCGCCTCGTTACCAACCAGCTCAACCGCAAGGGCGTGCTGCCGCAAAACATCGTCGACGCCGCCCGCGATATCGTGGCCAACGTGCGCGCCAACGGCGATGCCGCGGTGCGCGATTATTGCCAGCGTTTTGACGGCGTTGAGCTGCAGAGTTTTCGCCTGCCGCAGGAGCAGATTGATGCTGCACTCGAAGGCCTCGATCCCGCTTTTGTCGCGGCGCTCGAAAAGGCTGCACGCCAGATTCGCGAGTTCCACCAGCGCGAGGTCGAGCAGAGCTGGTTTACCACGCGCCCGGACGGCACGATGCTCGGCGTTAAGGTGACCCCGCTTGCTGCGGCCGGTATCTACGTGCCGGGCGGTCGTGCACAGTACCCTTCCACCGTGCTTATGAACGCCATTCCCGCCAAGGTGGCCGGCGTCAAACGCGTGGTCATGGTGACCCCGCCGCAAAAGGACGGCCTGATCAGCCCCTACACGCTCGCTGCGGCAAAGCTCGGCGGCGTGGACGAGATCTATATGGTGGGCGGCGCCCAGGCCGTGGCCGCGCTGGCGTACGGTACCGAGACCATTCCGCGTGTCGACAAGATTACCGGCCCGGGTAACGCCTTTGTCGCCGCTGCCAAGCAGATTGTCTCGGGTGATGTGGGTATCGATATGGTCGCCGGTCCCTCCGAGGTCTGCGTGCTGGCCGACGCCACGGCCAAGCCCATGGTGGTCGCGGCCGACCTGATGGCCCAGGCCGAGCACGATCCGCTGGCGGCCTGCTATCTGGTGACCTGCGACGAGCAGTTTGCGCGTGAGGTCGAGGCGGGTGTCGATATTCTGGTGGCGCAGTCCCCGCGTGCCGAGATCACGCGCGCCTCACTCGACAATGAAGGCACTATCGTGGTAGCCGCCGACATGGCTGCCGCCGTCGAGGCGGTGAACACCGTGGCGCCCGAGCACCTGGAACTGCACTGCAAGGATGCGATGGGCCTGCTTGGCGGTATTCGCAACGCCGGCGCCATCTTTGTGGGCGCTTGGAGCTCCGAGCCGCTCGGCGATTACGTTGCCGGCCCCAATCACACGCTGCCGACCGGCGGCACGGCCATGTTCTCCAACCCGCTTTCGGTGGAGGAGTTCGTCAAGCGCTCGAGTGTCATTTGCTATACGCCCGAGGGCCTGCTCTCCGATGCTCCCGCCACACAGCGTCTAGCCGAGGCCGAAGGCCTGTGGGCGCACGCGCTTTCGGCCGCACTGCGTCGCCGTGTGCTGGAGCAGGGCGAGGGTGCCGTGAGTGCCGAGTCGCTGGCCGCGGCCGACCTGACGAAGGTCGCCTGGCCGGGCGATACGACCGCGACGGTCGTCGAGGGTGTGGACCTGGCGGCTGCGGGCGCGGATGGCGCTGGCGCGACCGGCGAGGAGGTCTAACATGGCCGAACTCACGCCGCGCATGAAGGAGCTCGTCCAGCCCTACCTGGCCGGCATTGAGCCCTATGATCCCAACTTTACGCCCACGCGCATCAACCTTTCGGCCAACGAGAACACCTATCCCGTGCCGGCCGGCGTGCGCGAGGCGATTGACGCGGCGCTCGCCGCTACGCCGCTCAACCGCTACCCCGATCCCATGTCCAACGACCTGCGCGACGAGCTTGCTGCCTGGCATGGCGTGACGCGCGAGAACATTTGCGTGGGTAACGGCGGCGACGAGCTGCTCTATAACTATCTGCTGGCGTTTGGCGGCGCGGGGAGGATCCTGCTCAACTGTCCGCCGTGCTTTAGCGAGTATGCCTTCTTTGCGTCGCTGTGCCAGACCGAGGTGCGCGACGTGTGGCGCGACCCGGCGAGCTTTGAGCTTGACCAGGCGGCCGTGCTCGCCGCGGCGCCGGAGTGCAACCTGGCCATCGTGACCTCGCCCAATAACCCCACGGGCGACGTGGCGCCGCTCGACTTTGTCGCGGCGCTTTGCGATGCGTGCCCCGGCATGGTAATGGTCGACGAGGCCTACGTTGAGTTCGCCGACGATTCGTTTGGCGCGGCCACCACGGCGCAAGGCCTTATCGCCGAGCATCCCAACCTGGTGATTCTGCATACGCTGTCCAAGGCGTTTGGCGCCGCCGGCGCGCGTCTGGGTTATGTGATCGCGGCACCCGAGGTCATCGACGTGTTCGCGGCGATTCGCCAGATCTATTCGGTCAATGTGCTGAGCCAGGCAGCCGCGCTTGCCTGCGTGCGTGCCCGGGATGCGTATGCGCCCGTGGGGGCACAGGTCGCATTCGAGCGCGAGCGTGAGCTGTGCGCCCTGCGCGCGATGGCTGCCGAGGGCATGCCCGTGGAGGCATGGCCGAGCGCGGCAAACTTTGTGCTCGTGCGCACGCCGCATGCCACGCGCGTGCGTGAGCGCCTGCGCGACGAGTATTCGATTTTGGTGCGCGACTTTAGCTACGCGCCGGGCCTTGCGGACTGCCTGCGCATCACTGTTGGCACGCCGCAGGAAAACGATGAGGTGCTGGCCGCGTTTGCCGCGCTGGTGAAGGAGGAGATGTAGATGGGCCGTTATGCCGAGGTGACCCGCAAGACGGGTGAGACCGACATTGTCGTCAAGCTCGACCTGGACGGAAGCGGCGTGTGCGATATCTCGACCGGCGTGCCGTTTTTCGACCATATGCTCAACGCCTTTGGCCGTCATGGACTGTTTGATTTGACGGTGCATGCGGTAGGCGACGTTGAGGTCGACGCGCACCACACCGTCGAGGACACGGGCATTGTGCTGGGCGAGGCATTTTGCAAGGCGCTGGGCGACAAGGCGGGCATTACGCGCTTTGCCGATGCAGCGATTGCCATGGACGAGACGCTCGTGATGGCTGCCGTGGACATTTCGGGTCGCGGCCAGGCCTACTGCGAGCTGCCCGTGCCGACCGAGCGCGTGGGCAGCTTTGATACCGAGCTGGCCGTTGAGTTCTTCTATGCCTTCGCGCGCGACGCCAAGCTCACGCTGCACGTGCGCGAGCTGGCGGGCGGCAATTCGCACCATATTATCGAGGCCGCCTTTAAGGCCGTGGGCCGCACGATGCGCCGCGCCTGTGAGCTCGATCCCCGCGTGCAAGGCATCCCCAGCACCAAGGGCTCGCTGTAACCGCTGCAACCGCCGTAAGGGCAAAACCGCCACAAAGGGGACAGGCACCTTTGTGGTGGTTTTGGATGATGAGATAAGGGAGGGTCGCGTGGGCGAACCGAAGATCGTGGTGGTCGACTACCACAAGGGCAACTTGTCGAGCGTTGTGCGCGGGCTTGCGCGCGCCGGTGCCGCCGCCTGCACGTCGGACGATCCGGAGCAGATCCGCAATGCCGACGGCCTGGTCATCCCGGGCGTGGGCGCGTTCTATGACGCGATTGCCTTTATGCGTCGGAGCGGCGAGGAGGCGGCCGTGCTCGATGTCGTTGCCGCCGGAACTCCGCTGCTCGGCATCTGCCTGGGCCTTCAGCTGTTTTTTGAGCGCGGCAACGAGGGCGTGCCAGCGGACGAGGGTGCGGACGCGGACGACAGCGCTTCCGAGCAGGCTGGTGGTCCCTGGGTCGATGGCCTGGACATTATGCGCGGCTCGTGCACGCGCTTGGAGTCGAGCCGCCTGAAGGTGCCGCACGTGGGCTGGGACCAGGTGCACATGACGCCTGCCGGTGCGGCCGATCCGCTGCTTGCCGGTTTTGCCGAGGGCGCCAACATGTATTTCACCCACAGCTACGCGGTGGCCGACGACGCCGATGCCGCCGATGTACTGGCGCGCACGCACTATACGCGGAGCTTCCCGTGCATCGTGCGCCATGGCAACGTGTGGGGCTGCCAGTTCCATCCCGAGAAATCCTCCGCGCTGGGTCAGCGCATCCTTAAGAACTTCGTCAACATCGTCGAGGAGGCTGGCCGATGATCCTGTTTCCCGCAATCGATCTGATCGGCGGCAAGGTCGTGCGCCTGGAGCGTGGCGACCGCAGCCGCTGCAAGGTATATTCCGACGACCCCGTGGCCGTTGCTCGCTCGTTTGCCGAGCAGGGCGCAAGCTGGGTGCACGTCGTCGACCTGTCCGCTGCCTTTGGCGAGGACGAGGACACATGCGCTGCCAACTCGGCGGCGATTAAGGCCATCTGCGGCGTCAACGGTCTGTCCGTGGACGTGGGCGGCGGCGTCCGCTCGCTCGCGCGCATCGACGAGTTGGTCGGCTACGGTGCGCGCCGCATCGCACTAGGCACGGTGCTCGTGACCGAGCCGGGTTTTGCCGAGGTGGCGGCCCAAGGCTTTGGCGAGCTGTTGGTGGCAGATATTGCCGCACGCGACGGCCAGGTCAAGGTGAATGGCTGGCGTGACGGCGCGGGCGTGGCGCTCGACGACGCCGTGGCGCAGCTTTCCGAGCTGGGTTTTAAGCATCTGGTGTATACCGACATTGCGCGCGATGGCATGCAGACGGGCATCGATGTGGCGGCGTATCGCCATGTGGCCGAGGTCGCGGGCTTTCCCGTCGTGGCATCGGGCGGCATCTCGACGCTCGACGACATCCGTGCGCTGGCCGCAGTGGGTGAGGGCGCGATTGAAGGTGCCATTACCGGTCGCGCACTCTACGAGGGCAACTTTACGCTGGTCCAGGCGCTGGACGCCGTCCGAGGGGAGGAGTAGCCCATGCTTACCAAACGCGTGATTCCCTGCCTGGACGTCAAGGACGGCCGTGTGGTCAAGGGCGTCAACTTTGTGAGCCTGCGCGATGCGGGCGATCCGGTGGAGCTGGCACGCGCCTACGACCGCGAGGGTGCGGACGAGGTCGTCTTCTTGGACATTACCGCCACGAGCGACAACCGTGCGACGACTATCGAGATGGCGGCGCATGCAGCCGAGGAGCTGGCCATTCCCTATACCGTGGGCGGCGGCTTTCGCGACCTGGCAGGCATGCGCACCATGGTTGCCGCCGGTGCTGACAAGGTGTCGCTCAACTCGGCGGCCGTGCGTGACCCGTCGCTGATTAGCCAAGCTGCCGCGGCGTTTGGTAGCCAGGCCGTGGTCGTGGCGATCGATGCCAAGCGCGTCGGTTTGCCCGGCGCATCTGGTGCCGACAAGTGGGAGGTCTTCACGGCGGGCGGCCGCAACGCCACGGGCATCGACGCGGTGGCGTGGGCCGAGGAGGCGGCTCGTCGCGGCGCCGGCGAGATCTTGCTCACCAGCATGGATCGCGACGGCACCAAGGCCGGCTTTGACCTGGCGCTCACCCGCGCCGTGGCGCGCGCGGTGCCGATTCCCGTCATCGCGAGCGGCGGCGTGGGCACGCTCGAGCATTTTGCCGAGGGCGTGATCGAGGGCGAGGCCGATGCCGTGCTGGCGGCGAGCGTCTTTCACTTTGGAACCTTCAGCATTCGCCAGGTGAAGGAGTATATGGCGTCGCAGGGCATCCCTGTGAGGCTGGACTTTTAGCGCTGCGGCTTGCCCAGGTGCCGCATCTTGCCGCTCAAACCGTCGCTCGCGTACCAAAGTACGCGTCGCTCCTCTTTCGCGGCAACCTGCGGCACCTGGGCAACCCTCGCCGATCTGCGAGGTTTTAATTGGGGAGAAAAATGGAAGAGATAACCGATCCTTCAAAGCTTACGTATGACGCCAAGGGGCTGATTCCTTGTGTGGTTCAGCAGTATGACACCGGCGAGGTGCTTATGGTTGCTTGGATGAACGAGGAATCGGTGGGGCTGACGCTCAAGACCGGGACCACGTGGTTTTGGAGCCGCAGCCGTCAGGAGCTCTGGAACAAGGGCGCGACGAGCGGCAACATGCAGGAGGTCAAGGAGCTTTGGGCCGACTGCGATAGCGATACGCTGCTGGTCAAGGTCGACTCGCCGGGTCCGGCCTGCCATACCGGCAACCGTACCTGCTTCTTTAAGAAACTCGCGTAGGGCGGGCGCTCGATTAGACGCTCGGCCACCAGAAAGGATTGAACCATGGGTGTGCGCACCGCAAACGTTCAGGATGGAAATATCGGTGAGACGCTGACAGGTCTGGCCGAGGTGATTCACGGTCGTCGTGATGCATCGCCGCAGGAGAGCTATACCGCGCGTCTGCTGACCGACGTCGAGGATGAGCTGCTCAAGAAGCTTGCCGAGGAGGCGAGCGAGGTGATCATGGCCTGCAAGGATAACGACCACGATCACATTCGCTATGAGGCCGGCGACCTGGTCTACCACCTGCTCGTGACGCTCGAGCGCTACGGCATCACCCTCGACGAACTGGCCGGCGAACTCAACGCCCGCCGCCACTAGTCATTGGGTGTTCCTATAGTTTTGTCAACCGTCGGGGCTACTCCCGGTAGGGCACCCGGTCGCGCATCACGGCGTATATCGCCCTGAGCCGCTTCCTCGCGACGGCCTTGAGCGCCCGCCCGTG
>NZ_JBBNKO010000016.1:0-49926 GCF_040092945.1 Collinsella sp. CLA-AP-H1
ATAGCCCATTGGAACGCGCGGCGCAGGCAGGTAAGATTGAAGGGCCTGACGCCGGAGGAGTTCCGGAACCAGGCCCTTGCGGCGTAGTCGCTATTTATTCAGTCCAAGTTTCGGGGCGCAGTTCACACGGGTCCCTTCACGCTGGTACTTCGTTTTAGTTGTTCGCCTTAAGCTACTCGTCGCTCAAATCTACAGCAAAAACTGATGTCGGAAGCAACGCCTCATTGCCTCCGCCGTCCCGCATCTGCCTCACGACATTTTTTGCACGCTCAACAATAAGCTCCTCAAGCTCTTTCTCGCTCACGCGCTGAATAATATCTCCCGGTTGACAATCAAGTTCATCACAGATATCGAGAAGCGTCTTCAGACGAATAGCTTTTATTTTTCCGTTTCTTAGCTTTGAAATATTAGCCGGAGTATGCCCCGTGGCCCGAATAAGATCAGCACTGGTCTTTCCGGTCTTAAGCAGTTGTGTCTCAAGCTCAATAATGAGATAGCTCATGTTTCCTCCTACACAAGCTCGTCAGACTGCTCTTGGAGCAGCGAGGCATAACTCCAGATCGCCGAGATAAACAAGCAGACAACTGCGCCGATAAACGACCCCGTATCAAAGGTAACGCCTTGGCAAATCTCAATAACGAAGGAATGAGGCACGATGTAAAGCTCCAGTCCGCCAATGGTGAGATTGACCGATCCGTAGGCACCAACAAACGAAACCGCAGCGTTAACAGCAAGGGCAAGGGCAAGGGCAAGAACACGAATAAGCCGCACATGCGTCTTGGTAAAGGGCGAGACGCCTCGCGAGATGTTACGACTGATCCCGCACAAAACGACAAGCGAAATACCCACGACGAGTGCCAGGCACAGTCCGCTTGGGATAACGATGCACCCGCCATTGAGAAGCGTCACGACGCCGAAAGAATCGACAGACGCAACGTTTGCAACCGCATACCAGATCACGTAAACAACCAACGCGGCAAAAGCGACGAGCATTCCCGCAAAAACGGCTGCCATGCAAAAACCAAGCTTCCTGATATTTTCGCCCGCCTTGGTCATACGCTGAGCGCTGTTAGACATACACTCACCCTCATCGACTCTATCGTTATTCGAACAGTTTATCGAACAACGATATGGATTGCATGCGGAAAGCCCAGCCGGTGCGCATGGGCCATCCACTAATCAGAAAGGGTGAGAGTGGATTTTTGGACACGTATCGAACGAGAGTGGATAATCTCCCACTTTGAGGCCGCCACCGGGCCTAAAACGGGAGATTATCCACTCTCATAGTCATCAAGGCTCGCAGCCTCTTATTCAGCCGCCTCGCGCAGGGCCGACATCGTTGCCGCATATTGCTGCTGCAGCGCATGCATTCCCTCGCGAGCGCCGTCAACGGTATCGGCGCCGCGCAGCGCCTCGGTCACCACGACCGCCGGCTCGTACAGATTATCGAATCCCAGGTTCTGGCTCACGCCCTTGAGCGTGTGCGCTGCCATAAACGCACCTTCGGCGTCTCCCGCCGCCATGGCGGCCTCCAGCTTGTCCATGCTCTCGTCATCCAAAAACTTGAGGGCAAAGCGGGCAAGCATTTCCCCGCCCATCAGCCGAGCGCACGCGTCTTCATAATTAGCGCCGATCTTCTCATACGCCTCACGCATGGAAATCATGGATTAAAACTCCTTTGGTCAAACTAAATCGTGGGAAACGCAACGACGTCGGCGGGGCGTGCCAACGTCTCGGCAATACGGTCTTGCACCTCGAGCAGGCAGTCGAGCAACAGCGGGTTAAAGGTGCCGCACTTACCGTCCAGGATCATCTGGATTGCCTCCCTGTGCGGGATAGCGTCCTTGTACACGCGCACGCTCGTCAGAGCATCGTACACGTCGGCCACCGAGACCACCTGTGCGGCAATGGGAATCTCGTCGCCCTTAAGGCCATCGGGATAACCCTTGCCATCCCAGCGCTCGTAGTGCCAACGCGCAGTCTGGTACGCATATTCCATAAGCGCATTGCCGACGTGATGGCGGCCCAGCTCAAGCAACATGTCGGCACCGATCGTGGTATGCGTCTTCATAATCTCGAACTCCTCGGGCGTAAGACGCCCGGGCTTGTTGAGAATCGCATCGTCAATCGACATCTTGCCGATATCGTGCAGCGCCGAAGCCAGGGCGATCGTGGAGCGCTCCTCATTGTCGAGGGAGATAGTGTCGCTACGCTGGACCAGACAGTCAAGCAGCAGCTCGGTCAGCTTTTCGATATTCGTAACGTGTCTGCCGCTCTCGCCATTGCGAAGTTCCATGACGCCGGCCATGATGTCGATGAGCATGCGACTGTTCTTGACGCGCTCGTTGTACTGCTGAGACAGCAGGCTCGTCAGGCGGCGCTGCTTGGCGTATAGGCGGATGGTGTTGCTTACACGGCGGCGCACGACACGGGAGTCAAACGGACGGTTGATATAGTCCGAGGCGCCCAGCTCGTACGCGCGCAGAACCATATCATCGGAATCTTCGCTCGAAATCATGATGAAAGGCAGATTGTCGATACCCGATCGGCGCGACAGATCGGCCAGCACCTTAAAGCCGCTTATGCTCGACATGACAATATCCAGCAGCACGAGCGACAACTCATCGCCATAGCGGTCGACCATGTCGAGCGCCGTACGACCGTTGGCGGCCTCGAGGATGCAATACTCGTCCTTGAGCATCTCGTTGAGAATGGCTCGGTTCATCTCGGAGTCATCGACAATAAGCACCAAAGGCTTTTCGCTTTGGAAGGCTTCGATGGAATCGGCATCGGTCACGACCGTACCGGCTTTTGCCTTAGCGCGGCTCAATAACTGGACAGCGCGGCCAACGCCCTCATCGACCGTCTCGCCATGAATGCGAACGCCACCAACACATGCCGTCAAGCTCACGTACTCATGGCCCGGAACAATCGTGGAATGAACGGCATCGGACACCTGATGCAGGCGACGGGTGAAGTCATCGGAGGGAATATTGGGCATGACGACCACAAACTTGTCGCAGCCATAGCGTACGAGCTCGTCAGTCGAACGAATTCCGCTGCGCATGGCTGTCGCCACAGCACCGAGCGCAAGGTCGCCGGCATGACGGCCACACGTATCGTTGAAGACCCTAAAATCATCAAGGTCGATCACTGCAACGCCGGCATTCATGCGGGCGCTACGGAGCTTTTCCTCGTAATATCGGCGATTGCGCACGCTCGTCAGCACATCGGTGTAGACAAGGTCCTCTTCTGCAGCCTCCCGCTCATCAATCGGACGCACCATCAGCAAGACGCGAGGCTCGCCCTCGACCTTTAGAGGGCGTAGGCGAGCGCGGTACTCAACACCATCGTTGAGCAGTTGCTCCGACACCTCATCGGAGTCTGCCAAAGCCTCAAGACTCGACTGACGCAGACAAGGGCAGCGATCGCCGGCGAGCAGGCAGTTAGGCTCGCTCTTAATCTGATCGGCCGACAGCAAACGTACCACGGGGTAGGTCTTCGCGACGCGGGCGACCTCAGCGGCGGCCTCCTCGTCGGTTAGATTGACCTCGTGATTATTGAGCATATGGGGCCCTTTCTATCGTTATGCACGGCAACGGTGCATATCAATTGGTACAAGGGTAACATCCAACAGCTGAAGGCAAACGCGCGATTATCGTTACATTTTTATGACCTGGCAAGCGGCGGTAATGGAGCCGCGGGCGCGCGGTTATGGACGCATTCGTTAACAATGACGAAACGCTAACAACCCCTCTCCCCGCAGGTCATCGAGCGTGCTAACGCTCCAAGACATCGAAAACGGCATTTGCCGTCGTAACGGGGCGATCGCGCAGACCGTTATGCGCGCCCGGAATCGTCACAAGGGGGCAATCGAGATATTCGGCAGCCACCCTCGTGCCCGCCTCGCGGGGCGTGCCAACCGAGAGCTCGCCCAAGAACACGGCCGACACCGCCTTTGACGCGCGGGCGCGCTCCCAGTCGGGAGCATATGTCATATTTGTTCCGTATTCATTGGCCATAAAGCAACGACCATTGCGCAGGGCATGTTTGACTTCCGCTTCGGTCGTCCCAGGAGCCTCGGGGTCCAAGTCGCCGAGGGCTCCCAAGAAAAGCCGGAGCGCCCTTGAAACCTTTCCCGCCGCAATCATATCGAGCAAAACCGGAGCTGCGCCCATACCGACGCCTTTGGCCGACACAGCCGGCTCATGCAGAATCGCACGGGCGACGAGATGGGGTTCGGTGCGAAGAAGCTCCAGCGCAACCAACGTACCGGCACTATGCGCAAGCACATTTGCCGGAGCGCCAACGTGTTCGATCACGGCTTGCAGGTCGGCGGCCTGAGCGGCAAGATCATAGCTGCCGTCTGCCGCATCGCTGCTGCCACCGCAGCCGCGGCGGTCGTAGGCAATTACGCGGTAGTTGCGGCTGAGCTCACAAGCGATACCGTCGAAAAATGTGCCGTCGACACAAGCGCCGTGCACGCACACCAAAGCAGGAGCATCAGGCGACACATCCGGGCCGGCATATTCGCGACAGGCAATCGTGGTGCCCGCATTCTCGACCGTAAAATCCATGTTGTGCCCCCATCATCAACGCCCATCCAGTTGCACGTCAGTACGGTTGGATGGGCCCGCATTGCCTTACGCCTTGTTAACAGATTAACTGTACCCGACCCGAGGCTTTTCATGGCACCGCATAATGAGCGACGTGAAAAAACGAAACTTGTAAAGCAAGGGCCCGCACCTTGCTTTGGAGCCGATGCTATGCTTAGGCACAATTGTCTTGAGGAGCATATGCCTATGTCTACGTTTTTGAATGCCAGCCCCATCTTTGGGCCCGTTCGCAGCCGTCGCCTTGGTCTCTCGCTCGGCGTCAACATGATGCCGGCCAGCGGCAAAATCTGCACGTTCGACTGCATCTACTGCGAAAACGGCCTCAACGCCGAGCGTCCCTGCCATGAGCCGTACAACACAGCTGCCGTGGCACTCGACGTGCTCGAGGCAAAGCTGCGCGAGATGGCAGCCGAGGGCGAGCTCCCCGATGTGATCACCTTTGCAGGCAACGGCGAGCCCACCGCCGCACCGGAGTTTCCGCAGGCCATCGCCGGCGCCGTCGCGCTGCGCGACGAGCTTGCCCCAAACTCCAAAATCGCCGTGCTCTCCAACGGTACGCGCGCCGACCGCCCCGAGGTGCACGACGCGCTCATGATGGTCGACGACAACATCCTCAAGCTCGATACCGTCGACCCGGCGTTTATCCAGCTGCTCGACCAGCCCGTTGGCCCCTACGGCGTCGAGCACCAGATCGAGACGTTCGCAAGCTTTGACGGTCACGTTATTATCCAGACGATCTTTTTGACCGGCGAGTATCAGGGCAAGCTCATCGACAACACCGGCGAGGAGTACGTTGCCCCCTGGCTCGCGGCGCTTGAGCGCATTCGCCCACAAGAAGCAACCATCTACACGGTAGCGCGCGAGACACCGGTCGCCGGCCTTGCCAAAGCGGCGCCTGAGGTGCTCGACGCCATTGCCGTGCGCGTCCAAGCCCTCGGCATTCCCTGCCAAGTGAGCTACTAGCAAAACCACGCAGCAGCTAGTGTCAGCCATCCCGCTCCATCAGTTGCGGTGATATAGTTCCTGTTTATGCTGTTAAACCGCTTAAATCGGAACTATATCACCGCAACTTTTATGGATGCGTGAGTGGGCTATACTAGCTGCGGATGAAAGGAAGTTAGCCATGTATGACAAAGGACCCGTACCCGGCCGCAACGACGCCTGCTGGTGCGGCAGCGGCAAAAAATATAAGAAATGTCACAGCGCCTTCGACGAGCGCCTCGAGCGCCTGTGGGAGGAGGGCTGGGAGGTTCTGCCCCGTACGCTCTACAAGACGCCCGCCGATATCGAGGGCATCAAGCGCTCCGCCGCCATCAACGTGGGCGTGCTCGACTACGTAGGCGAGCACATCGCCGCGGGCATGACCACCAACCAGATTGACCAGATGATCTACGACTACACCGTCGAACACGGTGGCACGCCGGCCGATCTCAACTACGAGGGCTACCCCAAAAGCGTGTGCACCTCGATCAATGATGTGGTCTGCCACGGTATCCCCTGTGATACGGACGTGCTGCACGAGGGCGATATCATCAACGTGGACTGCTCCACGATCCTGGACGGTTACTTTAGTGATTCGAGCCGTATGTTCTGCATCGGCGAGGTATCTGCCGAGCGCCAGCGCCTGGTCGACGTCACCCGCGCCAGCGTGGAGGCGGGTCTGGCGGCCGTCAAGCCATGGCTGCCGCTGTCCGTAATGGCCGAGGCCGTGCAAAAGACGGTCGAGGACGCCGGCTTTAGCGTGGTGCGCGAGTACGGCGGACACGGCATCGGTAAGGAGTTCCACGAGGACCCGTTTGTGGGCTTTACCACCGAGGCGCCCGATGTGGACACCATCATGGCTCCGGGCATGGTCTTTACCATCGAGCCCATGGTCAATGCCGGAGCGCCCGACATTAAGATTAGCAAGGGTGACGGCTGGTGCGTGCGCACCAAGGACGGTAGCGATTCGGCCCAGTGCGAGGTACAGCTCGTGGTGACCGAGGACGGCTACGAGCTGCTGAGCTGGTAGCCGTGGATGCGCCGGGCTTCGCGATGGATATGTTAACCATCGCAAAGCCCGGCGTTTTTATAGCGTTTTACCTGATAAAACCTGCCAAAATAAACCTGTCCCCTTTTTGGCAGGTCGAGCGGAGAGGACTGCTTGTGAACATTCTGGTTATGTTGCCCGTCAACGACCGCCATCGCGCAATTCTTGAGTCGAGTGCTCCGGGCGAGGACTTTATCTACACGAGCGCCGACGCCGCCACGCGCGAGCAGGTCGCCGATGCCGACGTGATCTTGGGCAACATTGACCCTGCCCTGCTTACCGCGTGCAAGCACCTCCAGCTGTTGCAATTGCAGACCGCCGGCTATGACGACTACCTTGCCACCGGCACCGTGCCGGCCGACGCCAAACTGTCTTGCTCGGTGGGCGCCTACGGCCAGGCCGTAAGCGAGCACATGTTTGCCATGGTCCTTTCCATGATGAAGCGCCTGCCCGGCTACCAGGACCTGCAGCGCGAGCATCGCTGGGAGGATTTGGGGCCGGTCACCTCGCTCAAAAACGCCAATGTGCTGGTGCTGGGCGCGGGCGACATTGGCGGCCACTTTGCCACGCTCTGCCGCAACATGGGTGCGCACGTCCGCGGCATCAAGCGCCACCCGCTCGTCTACCCCATTGTGTTTGAGGACATGGACGGCATGGACGCCCTATCCGAGCGCCTGGCCGAGGCTGACATCGTCGCTTCCTTTATGCCCAGCACACCCGAGACCCGCGGCCTGGCGAACGCCGAGTTCTTCGCCGCGATGAAACCGGGCGCCTTCTTTGCCAACGGCGGCCGCGGCGACCTTGTGGTCGCCGACGACTTGGTTGCCGCCCTGGAGTCGGGACATCTCGCCGGCGCCGCGGTCGACGTCACCGACCCCGAGCCGCTGCCCGCGACAAGCCCGCTGTGGGATGCACCCAACATGCTCATCACGCCGCACGTCTCCGGCTGGTTCCACCTGGCAGCCACGCTCAACAATGTGGTCGACATTGCCGCGGAGAACCTGCGTCACCTGCAAGTCGGCGAAACCCTGCGCTGTTGGATTGAACACTAATCTTGTTCCGCCGTTCTAACGAACAGCGGACCGGTCGACGCTGCGCGCCGCCCAGAGCGACAATTTGCCATTCAAAAGGCAAGGCATGACCAGAAGGTCTATGCCTTGCCTTTTTCATGCCAACTTGTTCGCTCTGGACATCGCTCGCTGACGTTTGCTCAACCTGCGGCGTCATAACAATTCTGTCCAGCTGTTGGCATTGCGGCATTTGCCCAAATAAAACCTGCCATAATGAACCTGTCCCTTTTTGGTAGGTTTGGTGCAATGGGGTCAGGTTGGCTTGCGCCATACCGGTAGTTCTGTCTGCGACACTCTCGCCAAAGTGATATCAAACATACATCTAGCGTTTTCGACACTTCGCTTATTAGAGCCAGTCCGCCTCCTCGTCATAGCGGTCCGAATAGGCGTTACGCTTGAGTTCTTCAGCACTCGTTGGTCGCGCCTTGGACACGTCGACCCCTGACTCATGGCAAGCGTCGACGAACAGCTGTAAACCCCGATCAATAAGCTGAGCCCCACGCTCGGCCTTCATTTCTTCGGCTCGCATTTAGAGTTCCACACTTTCGGCGCCGTTGATGGTTAGGTCGCGCTCGTAGAAGGCCGTGAGGGCGCGGATGGCGCACATCACGTCGCGCACGCCGCCGGTCTCATAGCTCGAGTGCATGGCCAGCTGCGGCAGGCCCACGTCTACGGCATGCATGCTCGCCTGCATATTCGACAGGTTGCCCAGGGTGGAGCCGCCGGCCATATCACTCTTGTTGGCGAAGGCCTGCGTGGGCACGTCGGCGTCATCGCAGATGGCCTGGAACACCGCGCGGCTAAAGGCATCGGTGCAGTAGTGCTGGTTAGCAGCTTCCTTGACGACGATGCCCCCGTTAAGCACCACCTGGTTGCGGGCATCGCACTTCTCGGCATGGTTGGGATGCACGGCATGTGCGTTGTCGCAGCTCACGAGCATCGAGGCGGCAAGCGCGCGGTGGTACGACTCGTCGTCAAAGCCCAGCGAGCCGTTAATGCGGCGCAGCGCATCGGCCAAGAACGTCGACATGGCGCCCTGCTTGGTCTCGGAGCCAACCTCCTCGTTATCAAAGCAGCAAAAGACCGAGACATCGTGCGCGTTCTCGGCACCCAAAAATGCCTGCAGAGAGGTGTAGGCGCATGCCAGGTCGTCGAGCTTGGGCGTCGAGATAAACTCATCGGCCCAGCCCCAAATGCGCGCATCCTGACGATTGACCAGGAACAGATCGCGGCCCAAAATTTGCTCGGGCTCAACGTCCAGTTCGTCGGCGATCAGAGCATCAAAGTCGCCCTGCTTAAGGTCACCGGCGCTGATGAGCGGGCACAGGTCGACAGCACGATTAGGCGCAAAGCCCTCGTTAACGCCGCGGTTCATGTGGATGGCAAGGCTCGGGATAATAGCGACCTCGCGCTCGGTGGCAAGCAGGCGGCTCTCAATACGGTCGCCCTCGCGTACCAGCACGCGGCCCGCGAGTGCCAGCGGACGGTCGAACCAGGTGTAGTCGATCATGCCGCCGTAGGCCTCGGTGTTCAGGCGCAGCGTCTCGCCCGCGCCGTCGAGCTCGGGCACGGCCTTAACCTTAAACGTCGGCGAATCGCTGTGCGACGCCGTCAGCTGAAAATGGTAGTCGCCGGCAACGCCGTCCTCGCCCCACGTAGCAGCCAGGTCCTCGCCCACCTTAAAGGCGATAACGCTCGAGGTGTTGCGCTGCGTGTAATAGCGACCGCCCGGCTCGATATCCCACGCCGCATTCTCGGGCAGGTAGGTAAAGCCCGCCTCGTCGAGCTCGGCCATAATGGTCGCCGCCGTATGGAACATGCTGGGGCATGCCTCGATAAAGTCGATAAGGTCGTTGGCGGCCTCGATATCGTCGGCCGTCACATGCGCGCGCTCGGGCGTTTCCTGATCCGTCATGCTCTCCCCTTTCACTGGGTTGATGGTCCCTTCCAGCATACCCCGCCGCGCCAGCCCCGCACTCTTCATTCCGTGTTTAATCCCGCGCCGCTCGCCAAGTTGAGCCATCATACCCGTGCACCTTTTGCGACAATTACACTAACAGGACGAGAGGAGCCGTCATGAAGCCACGTAACATTGCCATCGCCTGCGGTGTCGCGGGAGTCGCCGTCGGCCTTGCCGCTGCCACCGGTATCGTTTATCACAAGCAAATCAAGTCCGCCGCGTCGCTCAAACGCTTGACCGGCTACGCGGATGGCTATGACCTGTACGCAATCGACATCGCCTACGACTACGATCTTGATCGCATCATCGCCGCTGGCGTGCGCGACGACCAGGCCTACATCGATGCCGTGGTGGCGCAGGTGCTGCCCGGTGTGCCGGTACATGTCCAGGCGCCCCAGTTTGCCTGCAGCGCTTTTGTCGCCGTAGATGCCGAGGGCCGCGTGCGCACCGGTCGCAATTACGACTTTAAGGACGACACCTCGGCGCTGCTGGTGCGCAATCACCCACGCGGCGGCTATGCTTCCATCGGGTTTGCCGCCCTTAACAACCTGGGCGATAACACTCCGCTTGACTCCGTCGCCGGACGCGCCGCCGCACTCATGGGCCCGTTTGCCCAGCTCGACGGTGTTAACGAATGCGGCGTGTCCATTGCCGTACTCACCCTGGACTCCAAGCCCTGTGACCAGGACACGCAGCGCCCCGTCATCAATACCTCGCTCGCCATCCGTCTGGTGCTCGACCGTGCCGCCACCACGCAGGAGGCCGTCGACCTGCTTTCTGCCTACGACATGCACGCCATGGCAGGACGCGATTACCACTTCTTTATCAACGACGCCGCCGGTGACGCGCGCGTAGTAGAGTGGGACCCGCGCGATCCGGACCGCGCTTTCAAAGCGACTCCTGTACGCCAGGTTACGAACTTCTATGCCTGCTATGGCGACGAAGTGCTGCCCAACCAAAAGAATGGCGAGCTGGGCCATGGTAAAGAGCGCGCCGTCGCAATCGCCGATGTCCTTGACGCCCATGCCGGCGCCCAAGACGAGGCAGTCGCTTGGAAGGCCCTGCATGCCGCAGCGCAAGAGCCCAATCCGGAAGATATCACCAGCAACACGCAATGGTCGGTCGTCTTTGACAATACCGAACCCGCCGCCGCTATTACGCTGCGCCGCCACTGGGGCAACATCGATGCCTTCGCACTGTAAGGAGCTGGCACCGTCGACCTTACGTTCCCTGACGTTGCTTACATTTCCATACGCTTGAGCTAACACGTTTTACCCCCGTATCAACAGTGTGCGGGGGTAAACTTATGCGCATGTTATAACTTGCCCGGAAGGATTCATCATGCTTAGAATCGGTCTTCTTACCAGTGGCGGCGACTGCCAGGCGCTCAACGCCACCATGCGCGGCATTGTCAAAACACTTATGACCAATAGCGAAGAACCTATCGAGATTTATGGCTTTGAGGACGGCTATCAGGGCCTTATCTACAGCAGGTTCCGCGTCATGACGCCCGCCGATTTTAGCGGCATCCTCACCCGCGGCGGCACCATCCTGGGCACGAGCCGCACACCGTTCAAGCGCCTGGATACCCCCGAAGCCGATGGTGTCGAGAAGGTGCCGGCGATGGTCCACACCTATCATAAGCTGCAGCTCGACTGTCTGTTTATGCTGGGCGGCAACGGCTCCACCAAGACCGCCAACCGCCTGCGCGAAGAGGGCCTCAACGTTATCGCCCTGCCCAAGACCATCGATAACGACACCTGGGGCACCGAGCTGACGTTTGGCTTTACGAGCGCCATCGACGTCGCCACCAAGTGCATCGACGACATCCACACCACCGCCTCGAGTCACGGCCGCGTGTTCGTTATCGAGATCATGGGCCACAAGGTTGGCTGGATTCCGCTGTACGCCGGCGTCGCGGGCGGCGCGGATGTCATCTTGATTCCCGAGATCCCCTACGACATGGACAACGTCATCAAGACCATCGAGCATCGTATGGAGACCGGCAGCCGCTTTACCATCGTGGCCGTCGCCGAGGGCGCTATCTCCAAGGAGGACGCGGCGTTGTCCAAGAAGGAGTACAAGAAGAAGCTCGCCGAGCGTACGAGCCCGTCGATTGTCTACGACATCGCCAAGGAGATCGAAGCCAAGACCGGTCGCGAGACCCGCGTCGCCATCCCCGGCCACACGCAGCGCGGCGGCCAGCCCGACGCCCAGGACCGCATCTTTGCGACCCAGTGCGGCGTCGAGGCCGCGCTTGGCTGCCTGCGCGGCGAGTTTGGCTACATGATCGCCCTGCGTGACGGCAAGATGTGCCACATGCCGCTCGAGGATGTCGCCGGCAAGCTCAAGTATGTCGACCCCCAGAGCGACCTGGTACGCGAGGCCAAGGCGTTGGGCATCAGCTTCGGCGACGAATAGCCTCGGCCGAAACTGCTCTCATCGGAGACCCCAGGGCTTACCTCCCAAATCGTCCTCGGACATGTCAGGACCCCGCTGCGCGCTTCGCGCGGCGGGGTCCTTCCATCCTGCGGAAAGATTTGGGAGGTAAGCCCTGGGGCCTCCTGCGGTAACTAGGGAGGCCGAGGCTATTCGTCTTCTTGCTACGGGTGCCTGGGGTAGGATGCGGCGTGCATTTTTGGGAGTATTCAGCAGCCGAGGGTGCCTGCATACTGGATTTTGGGCGAAAGGCAGGCACTGCGGGCCGCATCCTGTAAAAAATGATCGGCCCTTGAGGCATTGGGGGTCCAGGACCAGGGCATTCAGCGCAGTTTTGCACCCCCGCCCCCGCGCCCGCGGACCCCGGGACGCTGAATACTCCGGAATTTGCACGGCGCCCCCTGGGGTACCTGTGGGCAAAAAGCAACCGCCCCGTCAAAGTATGCATTTGGCGGGGCGGTTTATGCAAAAATGCTGCTGCGGGCGCGTCGGCAGCTCGCTAGAACTTGAATCCCAGGACAGGTTACTCGGCGCTCTTGAGGGCGCCGACCATGTCGATCCTATTGAGGGTGCGATTGGTAGTGAGGTTGACGATAAACGTAAAGACAAAGGAAAGCACTACGGCGAGCACATAACTCAGCGGCTGGACCTCAACGTCAAAGTAGAGCGACGGCATCTGCAGAATGTACGTAAAGCTCTCGGCCAGCAGGCTACCCAGCGGCACGCCCAGCGCGGCTCCAATTGCCGTGAGGATTAACGTCTCCTTGTTGACGTAGTGGTGCACCTCGCCACGGCGGAAGCCCAGCACCTTAATGGTCGCCAGCTCGCGCTCGCGCTCGGAGATATTCGTGTTGGACAGTGTAAACACAACCACAAACGACAGGCACGCCGCCATAAAGGTCACGAGCGCCACGACCGAATTGATAATCGTAAAGTTCGCATCAGCGTTCGCCTGATGCTCGGCCGTACTCGAAATCGTAAGCCAGCCGTCACTCTTAATCTTCTTGCTAAACGCAATCTGGTCGGCCGACGAGCCCTTCAGCAACGCAAGGACACCGTTAAGGCGCGCGCTTCGACCGAACGCGCGCTCATAGGTGCCCTGCGTCATATAGAGTGTGTTGCCAAGATAGTTGAGCGAAATGTCGCTGACTTTGACCTTGGCAGCATTGAGCGACGAATCCTGGACGTGCGCCGTATCACCCGGCTGAATCCCCAGCGCCAGCTGTGAACTCTTGCTCAGATACACATCTCCGTCACGCAAAGACAGCGACTCTTTGGACTCGTCCTCAAGGCGCACGTAGTCGTCCAGATCGTTCACGCGGTCATCGGGCACCACGATTAACAGCACTGTCTCGCTTTTGCCGCCAAATGTAAAGGTGACGTTATCGGTCGTAATCGGCAGCGTCGAAGTCACGGTCACACCGGAATCCTTGACCGCGCTTCGCTCGTCGAGCGCCGCGCACGTCTGCGTAAAGTCGTCGGGATTGGCGACCGCCAGCAAGTCGTAGCGCGTGATATGCCCGTACTGTTTGGGCGAAAGCGCTATCGACGTATCGCGGATGCCCAGAGCGCAGATCACGAGCGCCGTGCAGCCGGCGATACCAAAGATGGTCATAAGGGCACGCTTTTTGTAGCGGAACAGGTTACGCGCCGCCACCTTGTTCAAAAAGCCCATACGGTGCCAGATAAAGCCGATGCGCTCAAGCAAAATGCGCGAGCCGGCACGCGGGGCCTTGGGACGCATGAGCGAGGCTGGGGTCTCGGCCATCTCGTGGCGGCAGGCGATAATCGTGGCGCCCACCACGCCCACGGCAAACAGCGCCACCGAGACGATTGAGGACACGATGTCGTACGAAAGCAGCATCTGGGGCAGTGAGTACATGTCGTCGAACACCGTGAACAGGAACAGTGGTAGGCCCACAAATCCGACAATGTTGCCAAGCACGCCGCCGATCAGACAAGCCCACAGTGAATAGTTCACGTATTTGGACAGGATACGCCCGCGTGAATAGCCGAGTGCCTTGTACAGACCAATGAGCGTGCGCTCCTCCTCGACCATGCGCGTGGCGGTGGTAAGGCTAATGAGCACGGCGACGACAAAGAAGATGAATGGGAAAACCGTGGCGATGGCTTCGATCGAAGAGCTGTCGCTCTCCACGCTCGAGTAGCTTGTGATGCTATCGCGGTCCTGGATGTACCAAGTGCATTCGCCCAGATCGGAAAGCTCGGTACGGGCATCGGCAAATTGCTGGTCGGCGGCTGCGCGGCGCTGGTTCAAATCGGCCTGTGCCTGAACGCGCTCCTCGCTGCCCTCGGCCATGCGATTGATGTTGTCCTGCTCAACCCCAAAGAGCATATTCGCCTGGCGCTCGGCCGCATCCAAGCTTGCCGGTGTGTCGACCGTCAGTTCCTGAACACGCGCCTTCTCGCGCTCGTCGCGGATCTCCTCGATATTACTCTTGACCTCGTTGATCTTTGTCGTGTAGGCATCGGAATAGGAGTTGAGGCTCTTGGCTCCCTCGACGATCACGTGGACGGCGGAGTAGGAGGAAGATGTCGCGGCATCCTCGCTCACATAGAACCTATAGTCCGCAGCCGAAGCAGCGCGAAAGTCGTTGACGGTCGAGTCGGAGCTCACATCAGTGGGGTCGAGGACCTCGGCCGTAATGGTGTAATCGCCCGCGGCAAACTGGTCCTTAGCGCTTTGGTTCGACGAGCTCGCGTCATTGGCGGCAAAGCTCACGGTATCGCCGAGCTTTTTGCCCGAAGCCTTCAGGAACTTCGATGTCACCGCAACCTCATCGGCGCTCTCGGGCAAATCGCCGTTCACGAGCACCGGCTGATCGATGTTCTCCTTGGAGAGACTTTGCACGACCACGCGCTCGCGCGTTGTGCCCACGGCGGTGTAGGCGGTCTCGGTGTAGATGCCCTCGGCCGTCTCGACGCCGTCGACCTCTTGGATAGCCGAAAGATCGTCGCGCGTAAAGCCATAGGTCGACTGCACGTTAATGTCATAGACACTCTGCTGGTCAAAGTAGGCGTCAACCGAATCGCGCAGATCCTCGCAGCCCGCCTTAAGGCCGCACATCACGCTCACGCCAAGCGCGGTGATGACCACGATTGACAAGAAGCGCTTAAGACTGCCTCGGATTGTGCGGTAAATGCCACGGCGAAAAATCGTCGGGACCATATCGTTTGAGCTTTGAGCAGTGCGGTAGGTCGCGAACTCCCAGTCGCGGTCTGCATGCTCCGTATCGTGGTTTTGGCTGTTTTGGCGATCTTGGTCCATGGGCGCTACCACTCGATCGTCTCGATAGGCACGGGATTTTGCTGGACCGTCTCGCTCTCCACGCGGCCGCTCTTAAAGCGGATCAGGCGATCGGCCATGGGCGCCAGCGCGGAGTTATGGGTGATGATGATGACCGTGATGCCCTGCTTGCGACAGGTGTCCTGTAGCAGCTGCAAGATCTGCTTGCCGGTTTTGTAGTCGAGTGCGCCCGTGGGCTCGTCGCACAGGAGCAGCTTGGGGTTCTTGGCCAGCGCGCGGGCGATGGACACACGCTGCTGCTCGCCGCCCGAAAGCTGCGCCGGAAAGTTAGCAAGACGGTCGCCCAGGCCAACCTGACGAAGCGTTTGCTCGGCATCGAGCGAATCGGGGCAAATCTGCGCCGCAAGCTCGACATTTTCGAGCGCCGTCAGGTTGGGGACCAGATTGTAGAACTGGAAGACAAAGCCGACGTCGGCGCGGCGGTATTCAACAAGCTGCGCCTCGTTGGCGGAGCTCACGTCGCGCCCGTCCACCGTCACAGTGCCGGAGGTTACCGTATCCATGCCACCCAGGATGTTGAGCGCCGTAGTCTTGCCGGCACCCGAGGCGCCCAGGATAATGGCGAGCTCGCCGCGCTCAACGGTAAAGCTCGCGCCGTCGAGCGCGTGAATGCGGGCATCGCCCTCGCCGTACGCCTTGATGACGTCTTTGAATTCGATATAAGCCATCGATTAATTCCCATCTGGTCGGATAACTCCTTAGTATTACCCATTTCGCACCGACCAAAAAGGGACAGGTTCATTTTGGCAGGTTTTAGAGGCGGACGGTGAAGGTGATCTGGTTACCGTGGCCGCAGACAGAAGCGCTCCCGCCATGGGCCTCGGCGATGGCACGCACGACGGATAGACCCACGCCCGAGCCGCCCGTCTTGGAGCTACGCGAGACGTCTGCACGGTAGAAGCGGTCGAACAGTCGGTCCAGGTCACCCTCGGGCAGCTCGTCCACAGCGTTCGACACGGCAAGTTCGGCGACGCCCTTACCCTGACCGCGTGAGACGGCACGCAGGCTCAGCTCGATAACACTGCCCTCGCTCGCGTAGCGTGTGGCGTTGTCCAGCAGCAGCTCAACAACCTGCGCCACCGCCGCGGCATCGGCATGGGCTCGCACGCCGCTTGCAATCGACGTCGACAGACGCTTGCCACGCGAAACCGCCACCGACTCAAACGGCGCCGCCGCCTTGTCCACGGCCTCCGAAAGATCGATCGATGTCATGGTAAAGCCCGCCGAGCCCTCGTCCATGCGAGCCAAAAACACCAGACGCTCCGTGAGCGCCGTCAGCCGCGCGACCTGCTCGTGAATGCTCTGCGTCCACTCACTCTCGCCGCTCTCGATCTCTTGCACCTCATTGGCGGCGTCAATTACAGCCAGCGGCGTCTTGATCTCGTGGCTCGCATCGGTAATAAAGCGCTTTTGCTTGCTGTAGCTCTCGACCATCGGTCGAATCACCGCGCCCGAGGCACCCGCCACAATTGCCAGCACCGCCAGCCAGCCAATGCAACTGATCGCCACGCTCGCGCTCAAAAACGAATGAAAGCTTGCAAGCTCGCGCGAGCAGTCCACGAACACATAGGTTGTCTCGTCGCCCTGAACCGTAACCGTATAGCGGTAGTTACCAGAAAAGCCCGAGGTCCAACCCTTGGAATATAGTCCTGCAGCGATGCGTGCAGCACGCTTAGTGCCCACCGCGGCAATGCGGGCCGTGTTGACATCTGTCACCCGCCCGCCGGCAATCGACACCGTAAAGTAGCGCGTGTCGAAGGGAGACTCCGCCGTCATACCTTCAAAATGCCCGGCGCGAACGGCCGCCCGGTTACCGGTAGCGACCTTGCCGGCAACCGCATCCTGACCGGGATCGGTCTTAGGCTCGTCCTCCCAATCAATGCCATCCTTGCCCGCCAAGATATAGTCCAGGCGAGCATCGGCCATCTTGCAGACATGCGAGTAGTTGACGACGTTGATGCCGGCAATGATGAGCGTGAGCACCACGGTCACAGCACCCATGGCAACGAGGATGAACTTGCGACGCAGGCGGCGGCCCAATGCGTCAGCAGAATTTGCCCGCCCTGTACCACTCGAGGCAGCGTGAAACCGCTCCGTCGTGCGCTTCCACCACGCACTCGCGCTCACGCCTATTCGCCCTCCTCAACAACCTCGAGCGAATAGCCCTGGTTGCGCGATGCACGGATGGCCACGTTGGCACCAAGCGCCGTCAGCTTTTTGCGCAGGTACGAGATGTAGACCCACACCACGTTGGCGCCTTCGGGCGCGTCCTCACCCCAAACCCCGAGCATCAGACGCTCGGTGGGCATGCGCGTGCCGGCGTTGCGCATAAAGAGCTCCATAAGCTGAAACTCACGATTGGCCAGGTGCTCCTCGCCCAAAGGGCCAACGAGCGTGCACGATGCCGTGTCGAGACGCACGTTGCCCACGCTGAGCGTCGTGGCGTCAATTGCCGTCGCGGCACGCGTCATGGCACGAATACGCGCAAGCAGCTCCTTGGCGGCAAACGGCTTGGTCAGGTAATCGTTGGCACCGGCATCCAGGCCCTCGACCTTATCGGACACCTCGCTTTTTGCCGTGAGCATAATGATGGGCAGACGCTTACCGGCGGCGCGTGTGCGCTTGAGCACCTCAATGCCATCCATGCCGGGCATCATGATGTCCAGGATTGCGGCGTCATAGTCGTTGGCGAGCAGATATTCGAGCGCCGTCAGACCGTCGAGGGCGGTGTCGACCTCGTAGTCGCTATGTTGAAGAATCGCGGTAAGGGCACGGGAGAGGCCGGGTTCGTCCTCGGCAAGCATCAGCTTCATAGTTGTTCCTTTGGCGCGCGGCTATACAGATTTCGATATTGCCGATGATAGCGCACCGCCAGCCGCCTTAGCGCAGCCTTAGCTGCTCAACCTGCACGTTTCTAAAAACGCTGGATAGGGCTTAGCCAAACTTAAGGCGCACGTGTCGAGCGCTTTGACGCATGCCGAGCGCGAAGGGACAGTGACTCGTCCTTTCACGGCGTCCTAGTTATGCAAAGTGCTCGAGCGTTACTCCTCGTACGCGCCCTCAAGCCGCAGCAGCCACTCCTTGCGGTCGAGGCCGCCGGCATATCCGTTGAGCGAACCGTCGGCGGCAACCACGCGATGGCACGGCACAATGATCGAAATGGGATTACGCGCGACCGCGGCCCCCACGGCACGGGGAGACACAACGGGTGCCTCGTTTCCCGGTACACGATGTCGAGCCGCAACACGCTGGGCGATCTCGCCATACGTAGCGACCTCGCCACGCGGAATAGAAAGCAGCTCGTACCAAACTTCACGCTGAAACGCCGTGCCGATCATATGCAACGGCGGCGTAAACCGAGGCTCCTGCCCCGCAAAATAAGCATTCAGCCAAGCCCAAGAACGCTCAAGTACCGACGAGGCAGCACCGTTTGTCGGATTCACCGAAGACATGCCGCCAGCACCAGAAACCGCATCGGCGCCTTCAACATGTTCGTGATCTTCTTTGAGAAGCGTGGGGCCAAAGTGCTCCTGCCCCTCAAACCAAAGCCCCGTCAAACCGCGGCCATCAGCGGCAAGCAGGATTTCGCCCAAAGGCGAAGCAAACGTCGTCGTGACCACCAGCGGCTCCTTTCAAAACTCCGCAACATAATACCGCGAATTGTGCAGACAACCCCAATCGACCCCAAAGTCACCTCAGGCAGCAGGCGCGAAGCGCCGCAGCTGCCGGCCGCGCCCCACAGTCCCCAAAGGCGGCAGGCGCACAGCGCCGAGGCCGCCGCCGGGACCAGGGCCCGCAACGGCCACGCGCCCCTCGCATCAGCCCAGCGGCCCCAACCAACAATGGCCCCATCGCAGGCCGCTCGCAGCAGCGTCACCGCAGGCGGGGGCCGGGCTTGGTTTTCAGAACACTCCGCAGACCAATGCGGCGCCTTGTCCGCGGCTCCGAAGGAGCAGGACAAGGCGCCGCACATGGTCGAGGACGTTCTGAAAACTAAGCCCGGCCCCCGCCGGACAAGTCACACTACTCGCAGAGCAGCTTGGCGATCTGGACGGCGTTGGTTGCCGCGCCCTTACGGATTTGGTCGCCGCAGCACCAGAAAGTGATGCCGCGCGCAGCCTCGGGGTTCGAGATGTCGCGGCGCACGCGACCGACCCAAATCAGATCCTGGTCGGAGGTGTCCATCGGCATGGGGAAGCGGTCGTGTGCATCCTCGGCAGCCATATCGTCAACCAGCTTGACGCCGGGAGCAGCAGCCAGCGCTGCACGGGCCTCTTCCACCGTGATGTCGCGCTCAAACTCGAGCGTAATGCTCTCGGAGTGCGAACGCAGCACGGGCACGCGCACACAGGTGCAGTTCACGCGCAGCTCGGGCAGGTGCATGATCTTGCGGCCCTCGTTTTGCAGCTTCATCTCCTCGGAGGTAAAGCCCTCCTCCTTGACGCCGCCAATCTGCGGAATCAGGTTGCTCGCCAGCTGGGCGGCAAAGACGCGCGGCTCGGGAATCTCCTCGCCACGGCCCAGGGCGGCAAGCTGCGTTTCGAGCTCGGCCATACCGGGAGCACCGGCACCAGAAGCCGCCTGATACGTCGAGACGATCATACGCTTCACGCCGGCGAGCTGGTGCAGCGGCCAGGTGGGAACCAGGCCGATGATGGTCGCGCAGTTGGGGTTGGCGATCAGGCCGTGGTGCCACTTAATGTCATCGGCGTTGATCTCGGGCACGACCAGCGGCACCTCGGGATCCATACGGAAGGCATGGCTGTTGTCGACCGCGACGGCGCCGCGCTTGACGGCCTCGGGCAGCAGTTCCTTCGCGATATCGTCGCCGGCGGCTCCGAGCACAATGTCGCAGCCCTCAAAGGCCTCAGGGCAAGCCTCTTCGATCACGATCTGCTCGCCGCGGAACTCAACGATCTTGCCCGCGGAGCGTGCACTCGCCAACAGCTTGAGCTTGCCAACCGGAAACTCCTGCTCGTTGAGGCACTCGAGCATCTGGGTGCCCACGGCTCCCGTCGCGCCCAAAATAGCAACCGTGTACTGTTTCATGCTTCCCCCTTTAAAGGTTTTGGCTTTTGCCCGCACGCCGAGCAGGCCGATTATTGTTGCCAGTGTATACAAGAACGGGGCGGACACGAAACCCGCCCCGTCGAAACGAAACCGAAATGAAACGCCCCACCGTAGATTTATGAGACATGTCCCAAAAATGCACCGGGATGGCAGCTACTTGCGGAGCGCGTCCAGAGCGGGATCGACCGGCGCGGGAGCCTCCAGGTCGGAGACCTTCACGATACCGTTCTCGTCGGAGAAAGCACGGTAGATGGTCTGAATCGCCAGATCAAAGTCCTTCTCCTCCACGCCGATGATGATGTTGATCTCGTCGCAGCTCTGCGAAATCATACGCACACTCACGCCCGCCTGGCCAAGCATGCCAAACAGGTGGCCAGAGATGCCAGCACGACCGCGCAGGTTGCGGCCAACGGTCGCGATAAGCGCCAGGCCCTCGACAACCTCGATCTCGAGCGGCTCGACCTCCTGCTGGATGTCTCCCACGAGCGAGTACAGCGAATCGTGCACGTCCTGCTCCTGCACCACGGCGCCAAAGCGGTCGACGCCGGTGGGCATGTGCTCGACGGAGACGTCATAGCGCTCGAACACCGATAGCGCGCGGCGCATAAAGCCGACGCGCGGCTTGGTGCGGTCGCGGGCGACGTTGATGGCGACAAAACCGCGCTTGCCAGTCACGCCGGTAATGATGGGCTCTGCCTCGCCCTCGTCAGCCGTCTCGCTAATGATGGTGCCGGGGTCCTGCGGCGCATTGGTGTTCTTGATGACCAGCGGAATGCCGGCCTCGCGCACGGGGAACACGGCCTCCTCGTGCAGGACGCTCGCACCCATGTACGAAAGCTCTCGCAGCTCCTCGTAGGTAACGCGGGCGATGGGCTGAGCCTCGGGCACAATGCGAGGATCGGCAGAATAGAAGCCCGAAACGTCGGTCCAGTTCTCGTACAGGTCGGCACCAAGGCACTTGGCCAAGATCGAACCCGAGATATCGCCGCCGCCTCGATCAAGCAGCTTAATCTGGCCCTCTCGCGTCGCGCCGTAGAAACCGGGCATAACAAAGCCGCCCTGCTGACCATACTCCTGCACCAGCTCGGAGGTGCGGTTCATGCTGAGCGTACCGTCGTGATGGAACGCCACAACCGTCGCGGCGTCCAGGAACGGTAGGCCCAGGTACTCAGCCATCAGGCGAGCAGTAAAGTACTCGCCGCGGCTCACGAGCTCCTCGGTGGAGTAACCGCCCGAGCGGGCGCGCTCGGCAAAGGCCGCGAACTCCTCACGGATGGGATAGGTGAGCTCCAGCTCGTCGGCAATATCAAAGTAGCGCTGGCCAATGTCCTCAAGCAGCTCCTCACACGACACGTGGTACTTAACGTGCGCATTGACCAGATAGAGCAGGTCGGTCACCTTGGTGTCGCCCTTAAAGCGGCGACCGCAGGCGGAAACCACCACAAAACGGCGAGCCGGGTCGGCATCGACGATGGCCTTGATCTTCTTGAAGTGTTCGGCGTCGGCGACCGACGAGCCGCCAAACTTGGCAATCTTAATCATGGGCTGGAGGTTACCTTTCTAAAAAGCCTCTGCGAACCTGTTTTGCGCGCTCTGATACCATGGTTTCACCGATTGGGACCAAGGCATCCGAGGAGCAGTGTTATATGGGAACTTATCATAGTACACGAGGACGCACTTTATCGTGCTCAAGTAAGGTGGCAATCCGTACCGGCATCGCTCCCGACGGGGGTTTGCTTGTCTCGGACGAGCTCGGCACCCAGCAGGTCGATATCAGCTCGCTTGCAGATAAATCGTACTTTGAAATCGCTCAAGATGTGTTGGGAATGTTACTGAATGATTACACGGCCGAAGAAATTTCGGCGTGTGTCGACGAGGCATACCGCGGCACATTCGCGAGTGAAGAGGTTACGCCGCTCGTCAAACTCGACGCCATGCCGGGCGCTGACACCCCTCAGACCTATGTGATGGAGCTCTTTGGCGGCCCCACGAGCGCCTTTAAGGATGTCGCCCTGCAGATGCTCCCCCGCCTCATGGCCCGCACTTCCGCCAAGGACGGCGGCGCCGAGCGCATCATGATCGTCACCGCCACGTCGGGCGACACGGGCAAGGCCGCGCTCGCCGGTTTTGCCGACGCTCCGGGCACGGGCATCACCGTCTTTTATCCCGAGGGCAAGGTCAGCCGCGTCCAGAACCTGCAGATGTCCACGCAGGAGGGAGACAACGTCGCCGTCTGTGGCATCCGCGGCAACTTTGACGACGCCCAGAGTGCCGTCAAGCGTATCTTTGCCGATAAGGAGCTTGCCGAGCGTCTTGAGGCCGCCGGCACGGTACTTTCGAGCGCCAACTCCATCAACGTCGGCCGCCTGGTACCGCAGGTCGTCTACTACTTTGCCGCCTATGCGCAGCTGCTGCGCGCCGGCGCCATCGAGGCCGGCGACGCCGTGGAGTTCTGCGTGCCAACCGGCAACTTTGGCGATATCCTGGCCGGCTACTACGCCAAGCGCATGGGTCTGCCCGTCGCCAAGCTCATCGTCGCGAGCGACAAGAACAACGTGCTGGCTGACTTCCTGACCACCGGCGTCTACGACCGCAACCGTCCGTTCTTCACGACCATCTCGCCGTCGATGGACATTCTCATTAGCTCCAACCTGGAGCGCATGCTGTACTTCCTGTCCGATGGCGACTGTGAGCTCGTTGCCGGCCTTATGGAGCAGCTGGCACAGACTGGTCGCTACGAAATTCCCGCCGACCTGCTGGCAAAAATTCAGAGCGTCTTTGGCTGCGGTTGGGCCAGCGAAGACGAGGTTCGCGCTGCCATCAAGAGCTGCTGGGACGCGAACGGCTACGTGATCGACCCGCACACCGCCTGCGGCTATCACGTCTTTGAAAAGGTCGCTCCCGTCGAGGGCGCCAAGGCCCGCGTGCTACTTTCGACCGCCAGCCCCTACAAGTTCCCGCGCGCCTGCTGCGACGCTCTGGGCCTCGACGTTCCCGAGGACGACTTTGAGGCCATGCGCGTGCTCGAGCAGGCAACCAACACGGTCGCCCCAGCCCAGCTCGCCGAACTCGAATCCAAACCCGTCCGCTTCGAAGACGTCTGCGACGTCGATGAGATGGCAAGCTACGTCGAGTCTGCAGCAAAACGAATGAGCACCAACTAGACCCCTTATTAAGCGCCGGCGAAAGCCGGCGCACCTTCTTTTTATTTAGCTTTCGGGATGATGACGAGCATGCGAGCGGGTCTGGCCGTTTAGTTCGTCGCGAGTTCCGCACGAGCCGGAAAGCACTTAATGTGCTTTCCGAGCGAGCCAGGACTGCCCGAGCAGCGAACTAAACGGCCAGACCCGCCCAGGAGGACCCACATGATCAAAATCACCGTCCCAGCAACCAGCGCCAACTTGGGCATTGGATACGATACCCTCGGCATGGCCGTCAGCCTCTACTCACACTTTACCTTCGAGCGCGCCGACAAGCTCACCATCACAGGCTGCCCCGAGGAATTCCAAAACGAGAACAACCTGGTCTACGTGAGCTTTGTCGATGCGCTGGCCGCATGGGGCGAGCCGGCTTTTCCCGTTGCCATCGATATCCAGACCGACGTGCCCGTCGCCCGCGGCCTGGGTTCCAGCTCCACCTGCGTCGTCGCCGGCATCATGGCAGCCGCCGCGCTGACGGGCCACACTGTCGACCGCGCTGAGCTCGTCCGCATTGCCACCGAGGTCGAGGGGCATCCCGATAACGTCGCCCCTGCCATCCTGGGCGGTGCCGTTTGCTCCTTTACGCCGACTGATTCGCTCCCCCAGTGCCTGCGCTACGAGGTGAGCGATCGCTTGCGTTTTATTACCGTGATTCCGCCCTACGAGGTACATACGAGCGAGGCGCGCAAGGTTGTGCCACAGGAGATTCCACTCTCCACCGCCGTATGGCAAATGGGCCGCATCGCCGGCATGACGCGCGGCCTGGAGACTGGTGACCTCGACCTGATTGCCGCCGCCAACGACGACCGCATTCAGGAGCCTTATCGTCGCCGCCTGATTCCCGACTACAACGCCGTGCGGGACACCTGCCTTAACGGCGGCGCTAAGACCATCTGGATTAGCGGCTCAGGCTCGACCCTCATGGCTGTGACCGACGACACCATCGTGGCAAAGTTTCTGCAGGTCAAGCTGCGCGAGCAGTTCCCTAAGTGTGATACGCATATTCTGACGTGCGACACGGAAGGCGCCCAGATCGAGTACCTGTAGCGCCCTGCCTCATTGCTCTCACCGGTCCCCTTGGGGCTTCCCCTGAAAACGTCCTCGATCATGAATTGCCCCGTCGTGCGCTTCGCGCGACGGGGCAATTCGATCTGCGGATTGTTTTCAGGGGAAGCCCCAAGGGGACCTGCGCAGCCTCGACAGGATAATCGCATTCGCTGATTTAATCTTGTGCTCCAACGGAGCCACAGACGAGAGGCCTTCGCGCTGCGGAATAATTTTGAGGGGAACACCCCGACCATCCCTGCGTTTACCTTGCTGAGGATGTCTACAGAGACCCACGCTTTGAAGGGGCGCCGGGCAGATAGGGGCTTTTTAGGTTACATAATAAACTGTTAATCTATGCTACTATTTAACTAGGCATCGCAGTATGGAGGTGGTCAAAGTGTTACGCACACTCAAAGCTTCGTTTTTCCTCTCGATACTTTTGATATTACCGATATGTTTCTCGTTTAGCCCTTCGACTGCTTATGCTGCAGAAAGCGATGCTGTCGCAATTTCTGGCGCAACCCAAGATTTTGATTTAACGAAAGGTCCCGAGCAGTCTCATCAAATCAAGCTTAAGGATGGGACCGTTGCAGTAATAGGAATTAAAAAAACCAATGAACCCAGCCTGATATGGGACAGTTACTACAACAACGCATCTGGAACTTGGACTATCTATTACAACAGTCCTTTTATTTATCGCGAATTCAAGATCAAGATAGCGAACTCGCTCATTACCAGCGCTTGGGGACAAAACTATACGACTATCGGCTGTACGGTAACTAACGAATCCTTTATATGGAACTCGAAACAGGCGACATATCGACTCAACTATGAATCGATGGGGATGACGTCCGGTATCGCCGTGTTGCAAGCGACCATGGAAGGCAGCACGCTCCACACCTATGCAAACTAGACTCACATCAATTGAGGAAGTTCAATGATCACAATTCCTGCACGCTCAGACATTATGATCGCTCTCGTTTGGATTCTCGTCGGAGTGCTTATTTGGCGTATCTGCAAATGGGTTAAAAACAAGAAATAGTTGATAAAACGTATATGCCATTTATGCGATGCTTGGGGCCGTTAAATCGGCCCCTATTTCTATAGCTTTTCAAGCAGCAGTCACCCATTTGGAAGTCGCAATGCCATTCATACGATTTCGGCCCTTTAAGCCGCTATCTATTGGTAGGGACTCTTGCTGGTAAGGAGCGCTTACTAGATACAAACCTTGGCAATATATTGGTTTACGCTGCGCTGGTTTCTTTGTATTCGAAGACTGGCTCTAGGAGATCTTCGATGTTGCAGTGGAGGGCTTTTGCTATGGCTCTTACGCTTGTTACCGAAGCTTCATTGATGTTTCTCTGGCGCTGCTCGTACATTTGAATTGAGCGGAGTGACACACCCGATTCGTATGCTAGGTCTTGTTGGGTTTTCTTAAGCTTCTTTCTTGCTAACGCAAGTTTTGTTTGCCTGGACGCTTTCTTCGCCATATCGCAGACGAGGCGAGCCACACGTTCCTCCGAGGCTTCGTGCCAGGGGTAGTACAGACTGCGTAGCACATCAAATGGAACGACATGCAGCAAATCTTCGAAAGACTCTCCTAGGCGCCACTGAAGGTATGCCAATATCCAGCCTGTCCAATATTCCGGTGTCTTTTCGAATCGGTAGGTTCGATTTGGCATCGGCCTTGATTGATAGCCGGACCTTTCGGCAATGAGCGCGAACAGCTCAACGCCCGATTTTCCCGACACTACCCATGCGTTGCCGCGTTCAAACTCGCGGGCTACGCCGCTCAGGCAAAAGAGTTCAGCAACTTCCGATCCTTCTGCTCCATAGTCGTTCACGGCATAGTCAAAGCAGTCGCCGAGGTTGTTCATTGCATCCTCAAGGTAATAGACGGGATATGTTCTACTCGGTCCACAATCCGTCAACTCTTGGATCATCTAAATCAACCCTCCCTGTCATTAAATCCCTAATGTAGACACCCTCAGAGTCGAATCCATTCACTGTTTCCAAATACTTGCGCCGCGCGTTCTGCTCTCGCTTAAAGCGCTTGGGATAATACTCAGATCCCAACGCCTGCTTCCATTCGCGGAATCTGATTACTGAAAACGCACGCTCACTCATAAGAGCGTATTGGATGCCCAAATCGCCCAAACGCATAATGAGTTGCAGTTGCCTAAGCGAGATCATGCCGTTAACGAACTGTCTTGCAAACGAAAAGTAGGAATCGTCGGCGCGATAACCTCGAATTACGTCATAGGGAGAAATATCAATCAGGCAGTTATCCAGCAGATAGCGAAGTCCTTCGCGCGCCAGCGGTGTCGAAACATTGAACTCCCTATTGTTAGCCAAAATCGCAAGCCAATTGAGAATTGAAAACTCCCCGGACTCCAAATCCAAGACCGCGAGACCATCCATATCGAGCTCATATCGATTCGCAATGCCATCAGACTCAGTCCGGCATGCCCACTCCATTGCCATTTCCTCATGTGGCGTGCAATAAAACCCACACCCATAGTCATTGAATTGTCTGCATTTATCCAACGACGGATGCTCGACAACAACCTCCGACCCGTGCCAAAGCTCCATATCGACCTCCAAAAAATATCACCTCAGTGATAGTTTACCAATAACTATCACTGAGGTGATATAGATGAGAGCTTTTGAGGGGTTGCAGCCCGATTAGAGGCAAGCCTCAGCGATGCGCTTTTTGAGTTCGTCGATGCCGGTGCCGGTCTGGGAACTTGTGATGATTACGTTTTCGGCCGGAACGTTGAGCTGCTTTTTGATGGCTGCCGCCTGGCGGGCCTGTTGGGTGCGGCTGAGCTTGTCGGCTTTGGTGAGGCAGACGATAAAGTTGAACTCGTTGCCCTGCAGATAGTCGATCATGTCATGGTCGAGCTTGCTCGGGTCGTGACGAATATCCACCAGCGACACAACCAGGTTAAAGCTACGCTCCGAGTCGAAGAAGTCGCCGATAAGCTCGGCCCAGCGGTCGCGCTCGGCCTTGGAGCGACGCGCGAAGCCGTAGCCCGGCAGGTCCACAAAGTGCACGTCGTCGGCCTCGAAGAAATTGATATTGCTCGTCTTACCCGGCGTACTCGAAACCTTGACCAGGTTCTTGCGGCCAAAGAGTTTGTTCATAATCGACGACTTGCCCACATTTGAGCGGCCAACGAAGCTCACCTCGGGACAGGTGGACTCGGGGATCTGCGAAACCTTGCCGTAGCTGGCGACGAACTTGGCAAGCTGGTAGTTAATTGAATCGGCCATGGACACTCCTTGGTCGTAGGTTCTTACAAAACGGGCGTGCTATTGCGCGGCAGCGATACGACGAACGATGTCAAGCGTGATGCCGCTCGCGGTGCGAGCGTACTCGTCCAGATCGAACTCGCGCTCGCAAAACGCGTCATATGCCTCGTCACAATTATCGCTGATAGCGCGCAGCACCAGGCAATCGACACCATTCTTGGCCGCGATGTGCGCAATTGCCGCGCCCTCCATCTCGACGCAATCGGCATGCGCGGCCTCAATCGCAGCGTTACGCATGGCGTCACCCGTAACAAAGCGGTCACCCGTGGCGATAGTGCCACACAGGAACTGCTTGGGGTCCTTCTCCGCAGAATTCTCATCCGCCGAGGTATCCACAAATCCATGCTCGGCAAGCACGGCGGCGGCAACATCAACCAACGCCGGCGTCGAGACAAACTCCTCGAGCCACGGAGCGGACTCGGCGATAAGTGCCGTATCGGTATCCAGATAGCGCAGGCACTTGCCTATAACCACGTCGTTAATATGCAGTTTAGGGTTAAGGCCACCCGCAATGCCCGAAAACACAACGGCCTGCGGGGCGTATTTGCTGATGAGATGCTGCGTTGCGGCAGCGGCGTTCACGGTCCCCATGCCTGCCGTCGTGGCGACTACTGTCAGACCCGAAAGCCCACCGTTCACAACGGTCAAGCCCGCCTCCTGCGACTCATGCGCGTCACTCAGCTCTTCCTTAATCTGCGCAACCTCTTTTTCGAGTGCGCCTATGATCGCGATGGTTGCCATGCCATCCCCCAAATCCGTGCAAATTGCTTATCCACGGTATGGTACCAGCATTTTGGCTCAACCGCGTCAGCACCAAGCCGTTAGGCCAGTACAGCTCGGGTATCATAAAGGGGCAAAAATAGCTTGTTAGCCGATGGCCGACCTGAGCTCCGCACGGCGCTTTTTCATGCCGGTCATAACGGCATTACGCAACTCGGGCATGCGCGCGGTATCCATCTGGGGCACGCCCTCGAGCTTATAGGGAATGCCCAGTTGCTCGTACTTGACGACACCCATCGTGTGATACGGCAGCATTTCCAGGCCCACCACGTTGTGCCATGGAGCGATGAGGCGACCGAGCTTCTCGCACTCCTCCACCGTGTCGGTAATGCCCGGCACAACCACGTGGCGGATAACGACCTTGATCTTGCGACGGGCAAGCTCATCGCCAAACGCCAGGATACGTGCAGGATCGCAGCCGGTCAGCTTTTTATGCTCAGCCGGATCGGCATGCTTGATGTCGAGCAGCACCATGTCGGTCTCGTTGAGAACGGCATCGAACTTCTCGGGATGCTGAGGGTCGAAGGCGTAGCCACAGCTATCCAGGCAGGTATGTACACGACCATCGGGGTTGTTGTGCATTGCACGGAACAGGTCGGCCAAAAACTCGGGCTGCAGAAGTGGCTCGCCGCCCGAAACCGTAATTCCGCCGCTGCGGTAAAACTCATGGTTACTCTGGAACTCGTCCATAAGGTGCTCGACGGTCACCATCGTGCCGCCGTTAACCGACCAGGTATCGGGGTTGTGGCAATACGCACAGCGCATGGGGCAGCCTTGGACAAACACTACGAAGCGGATGCCGGGCCCATCGACCGTACCCATCGTTTCAATCGAATGTACGCGGCCCAGGGCAAACGCAGAGTCCTCAGGACGAGCGTCCACACCCTCAAGCGTCATTTCTGCCATTCGCGCTACCTTGCCTCTCCTTGGATGCAACCAATTAAAATGCCAGAGCCATTCTAGCCCATGCGTTTGCGTTTAAACGTCTCGGACTAGAACGGCACGTTTTAATCTATCCCCCATCACCATGGCTGGGGGCTACGTCGAGATGTCAGGCTGAAGAACGCTCGCCTGCGGCCTTTACGCTTTAAGCGTGAGCACCGCACCGAAGGCGGTCGGGCCGCAATGGCTCGAGATGACACCGCCGACCTGAGTCCAGGTAACGTCCTTAAAGCCCAGGTCGTGCGCATAGACTTCCATGTCGTCGCGCAGCTCCTGGGAAAGGCCTACCGAATACGCCAGGCCAATGTGCGAGTAGTCAATCTCGCCCTTCGCAACCATGTGGTCAATAAAGGCGCGGGCGCACTTAAGCATAGAGCCGCGGAACTTCTTGGTCGCCACGAACTTGCCGCCCGTCACCTCAATGCAGGGCTTAATCTTGAGCAGATGGGCGCCAAGGAATGCCACGTTGGACAGACGACCGCCTGCCTTAAGGAAGGCTAGATCGGTAGGAACAAAGCCCAGCAGCACACGGTCCATGACGGAGTTCGTGAAGGCGAAGATCTCGTCGACGGTGGCATCGGGGTGAGCCTCGATGTATTTGGCAGTCTCGACGACAACGAGCGACTGGCCCACCGAGACAAAGCGCGTGTCCATGGAGTAGACGTAGTCGCGCCCCTTGGCGGCGATCTTCGATGATTGATGCGAGCAGGTCGTGGCCTCGGAGTACGCAAGATGCAGAATGGTCGCATCGGGCTGCTCGGCATGGATACGGTCGTACACGTGAGCAAAATCCGCAGGCGCGCAGCCGCTGGTCTTGGGCATTACGCCAAACTCGTTGCAGCGCGAGTAAATCTCGAGCGGATCGATCGAACCGTCCTCGACGGTCTCGTCACCAATCGTGACATGCATGGGCACGCGCACGATGCCGTAGCGCTCGCAAAGCTCCGGCGTCACATCCGACCCAGACTCGACCACGATTACGTACTTGCCCATTATTATCACGACCCATCTCAACATTGGCTTTTCAATACATGGCACGCGCCGCCGCACTGTTGTACAACAGTGTCCAAGCACCAAAGAGACGCCGCCCCTTGCACACAACAAAGGACAGCGTCTCCCTGGAAAACTCCGTGCTTATCTAGGATTCCACACGGTTTATTTAGGAGGGTTACTTATTCCGCAAACGGTAGCTATACGCGATAAACGGTAGTTGGCCGCGGCAACTGCGACACATTCCGCCCAACAAGTCCAATCGTGCTCCACGCACGGTTAATGCGCGAGGCGGTAGAAATCCATCGACGCCGCACCCTCGGCATGCAACCCCATCGCCGAAACCGCCGGCGAATAGGTACGGCTCGTAAGTGCCGCCTCGCCGCTGTTGGCAAAAATCTCGACCATCGTAGTGTCCGAAAGCACGCGCAGGTCGCGAAGCTCGCTGAGCTCGATCGACCTTTGGTCGCGCCCATAGCCTTCGTCACCCATGTCGAGGGTAAGCATCCCGTCCGCATAACGTACAAAGACACCCTTGCGGATTTCGAGCTCGACCATCTTGGCGCCCTCACAGGAAACCACAAGATCAAACAGGCGTCCCGGCTCCTCAACGGTTTCACCGCCTGTCGCGCGAACGCAGTCGCCGCGCATCCTCTCAATCTCGTGCGCCGGCTGCTGGCAGAGCTTACCATCGCGCATGCTCAGCTCTCGCGGCACCGTCAACGCGCACTGCCACCCGCGCGCCACCGTCGGGTTTTCTGCCGTCGCATCGGGGCAACCCGACCATCCGATCATCAAACGCCGGCCTGCAGCATCCTCAAAGGACTGCGGAGCATAGAAATCAAAACCGGCATCGACCATCGGGGGCATGCCCTGCCCGACGATTTTAAAGCTCGGCGCCTCCCAATCGGCCTCGATGGGGAACCACACGCACTGATGCGGATTGCGGTAACGCCAACCATCGGCAGGCACACCCTGCGGACAGCAAACGAGAATAAGCTCGCCATCGAGCTCAAACAGATCGGGGCACTCCCACATAAAGCCAAACTTCTCGCCCAACTCAATGCGCGTCGCATAGCTCCAGTCCTCAAGATTGCGCGAGGTATAGACAAGCACGCAGCCACGGTCGTCTTTCGTACGAGCGCCCAGAACCATGTAGTAGATACCATCGTGCTCAAGGATCTTGGGGTCGCGCACGTGCGTACCGATATCGTCGGGGTAATTGACCGGTCCAACAGCTATGCACTTCTCGCCCAATTCGTCGGGATTCTCGGCAACCATATGAATCTGGTTTTGCTCACGGCCCGTCAACACGTAGTCGTAATCATCGCGGTCAAAATGCTTGACGTTGCCGGTATAGAAGTAGTGAATCTTGCCATCGCGTACAAAGGCAGAACCAGAATACGCTCCGTTCGAATCCAAATCGGAATCGGGGAACAGTGCGGGGCCGTGATTCTCGTACGTCACAAAATCCTTTGTCGTCAGATGGTTCCAAAGCACTGGACCGCCATGCGCAGCATCGAACGGATCGTATTGATGATAGATGTGATACGTATCACCAATCTGAACCAAACCGTTGGGGTCGTTGAGCCAGCCAAGCTCAGGCTCCACATGGAACAGGAGCCTATCGGGGTCGGACGCGATGCGACCCGCCGTCTCATCCTGTCCGGCACGCCACTGCTCATAGTCCGCGCGTGTCACCTTATTTTTTTGATTAAACATCGCCGTTGACTTTCTCGTCTATGGGGAAGGACGCTCGACTCACACGAGTCGAACGCCCTTCCTCAAATGGACTTATCCTCAGATTACACTGAACGGCTCAACTAGAAGCTAACGTCGAAGCCAGCGCCAGCGCCCTCTTCATCGGTGGTCGGCACGCCCTTTGCCTTGTTGTAGGCAAAGATCAAGACGATCGGCACGATAAAGGCGATGAGATTGCCAGCCACATACCACACGAGGGTCTCGGGCGTGACGATGAGCAGGCCAAGCACGCCGGTCAGACCCTGACCGATAGCGCGCACCTCAAAGAGCTTGACGAAGGCACCGCCGCAGCCTGCACCGATGCATGCGCAGATGAACGGGATGATCGAGTAGCGCATGTTTGCAGCAAAGATAGCGGGCTCGGAGATTCCGACCAGCGTCGGGATAAAGGACGACATGCAAATGTTGCGCTCTTTGGAATGCTTCTTGTGAATGAGGTACATGCCGATGGCGCCGCCGCCCTGGGCGATGATGGAAACCGACCAGATGGCCTGGATGTAGTTGAAGCCAGTCGTGGCAACAAGGTTTGCCTCGATACCCTGGATGAACTGATGCGTACCGGTAACGACAAGCGGCTGCAGGAACGCGGCGAAGACAAAGGCACCAAAGACGCCCATCCTGTTGTACAGGATATCGATTACGCCGGCGAGGACATCGCCGATCAGGTTGCCGAGCGGGCCGAACACGGTGAACAGGGCGACGTTAGCAAGAATCAGGGTAACGGTCGGGACAAAGACGAACGAAACGACCTCGGGGATGTACTTCTGGGCAATCTTTTCGACCTTGGCCATAAACCAGGCAGTCAGGATTGCAGGGAATACGCCGCCCTGGAAAGCAACCATGGGAATGGAGAGCGGACCAAAGTTCCAGTACTCAGCACCCGTCGGGTCCATAACGAACGTGTTGCGGTTCATAAGGCTCGGGTGAACCATGACGATACCGACGAGGATGCCCAGGATCGGGTTACCGCCAAAACGCTTGACTGCGCTGTACATAACCAGGACAGGCAGGTAGTCGAACGTGGTGGCGATAATGGCAAAGAAGCTTGCGAGGTTCTTGAGGAACTCGCTGTGATCGGCGAGGCTGCCTTCCATGCCAAAGAGGCCGTTGGCAACGATCAGCGACTTAAGGCCGATGATGATAGCAGCGCCGACGAAAGCGGGAATGATGGGGATAAAGATGTCCGAGAATACCTTGAGGACCGAGAAGAACTTGCCCTTCTTGTCCGCCTCGGCGCCCTTGACCTCGGAAGCGCTGATCTCCTTAACGCCCGTCAGAGCCATAAACTCATCGTAAACCTTGTTGACGGTACCGGTACCGAAGATGATCATGAGCTGGCCGCTGTTGTACAGCACGCCCTTGACGCCATCGATGTTCTCGAGCTCGGCCTTGTTGTATTTGCTCGTATCCTTGAGCACCAGACGCAGACGGGTCACGCAATGCGTGGCGCCCTCGATGTTCTCCAGTCCGCCGACGTTGTCGACGACTTGCTGGGACACTGCCTTGTAGTCCATGTTCCTCTCCATTCCTTTTCTAAATCATAAAACGGTTCGTTGCCGCTACAGAGACGCGATCGTTGCGTTTGCGCACTTGAGCGCACCGTCGGTGACGGTAAGCGCCACACCCTGGCCTTGCTTGTTGCAGAAGCGAGCGTTGAGCGCAACGTCATCGACAAAGATGGTCGCGATGTCGTCGTCGACGACCAGACGCACATGGTGAGTGCCCTCGCCCTTAAAGAACAACGGACGCTCGAGGCCCATGTTGTTGACCTGGAACCACGGGTACTGGGGAGCCGGCGTGAACTCGAGCTTGCCCTCGCGCAGGTTGGCGCGGAACTCATAGGCAAGACCGGTCTCGGCGTCCTCGGCGAACTTGACCGAGAAGCCGGCAGCGTTACCGCCGAGCTCAATGTCGGCATCGAGCAAGTAGGTGGAGCCGGCATCTGCGGCGAGCACCTGCTCGACCTTGCCCGACTCGCAGGAAAGCTCAAAGGTCTCGACTGCCTTAGCCTCGCCAAAGGCGCCAAGCATGCTGTCGGGGAGCTTGGTGCCGAGCGTTCCGTCGGCACGCTGAACGATCTCGAGGGGCATAAAAGTGCCACCCCACAGGTAAGAGCTGGGGTCACCGCCCTCGTCACGCGTAGGAACCCAACCAAAGAGAACGCGGCGCTCGCCATCGAATGCGGTGCGAGCGGCGTAGTACGCGCGGCCGTCGAAGGAGTCGTCAGCGGGGGTAATCCAAGGACCGTTGATGGACTTGGACATGCGGTAACGGGTCTTGTTGCCGTCGCTGTACTCGGAAAAGACGAGGTACCACCAGTCGCCCATCTTAAAGAGATCAGGCATCTCGAACATGGTGTACAGGCCCGGGTTCCACCAGTCGCCCTGGAACTCCCAGTTGGTCAGGTCCTTGGAGGTGAACTTGACCAGACGACCGGTCATCAGACGCTTGTCCTCGCCCACACGTGTGCCGAGGATGAGCATGTACTCTTCGTTCTCCTCATCCCAAAGCACAAAGGGATCGCGCCAGTTGCGGTCGTCGTAGCCCTCCTGGGGCGGAAGCAGCGTCTCGGCGATGTTCTTCTCCCACTTGACGGCGTCGTCGCTCGTTGCGTGAAGAAGAACCTGCTTCATCAAACGTGCGCGGACCTTATCGCGATTGCAACCAGTGTAGAGCGCATGGTACTTGTCGCCCACCTTAAACACCGTGCCGGCATAAATGTACTGGTCGACTTCCTCGTCGCCGCCACGCTCAAGGCTCTCGCCAAAGTCCTTGTAGTTGACGAAATCCTTGGTCGTAGCGAGTGCCCAGCCAAACGGCTCTCCGAAAGGTTCGGGGTTACGCGTGTCACGCTGATGATAGAGATAGAACGTGCCGTCCTCGCCGTACGGCATGATGTCGCCTACCCAAATTCCCTCAGGCTGGTAATACACCTTGTGCATCCGAGACTTCCTTTCCACGACATGCTAACTCGGTACAATGGCAAGATATGTCAATCGTTTTCATATGTCAAACGTTTTCATATCAATACGTCTTTTCGCAGTTCCAGTCGTCGGTAAACGGTTGACATATGCCGGCGAACGGTCATCAGAGGCGTTTGAGGAATTCTTTTCGCACGGGATGAACTACGCGGTTTTGCCCTCAATGAGTTCAACGGGGAGCTTGATATTCGATTCGGGATTATCGCCGTTAATAAGAGCGATGATGGATTGCGCCGCGAGCTCTCCGATGCGATCGATATCTTGACGTACGGTTGTTAAGTCAGGCATAAACGTCATAGTTCGGCGGGCACCATCCGCGCCCACGACCTTAATATCGTCTGGAGCGCTCAAGCCACGCTGCTTCATCACGTTGAGACAGATGGCCGCCATCGTATCGTCTCCCGCAAAGATGCCGTCAATATCGGGGTTCTCATCGAGGATCTTCGCAACGACCGCGCCCTTTTCGTCGTCGGGCTTAACGAACTCAACCTCACGGACAAGCGCGGATAAACCGGCCTGCTCAACAACATCGAGGTAGGCATCGGTACGCTTATTGGCAGGCATGCGCATGCGGCTATTGCTGCGCAGGCACAGGATACGCCTGCAGCCGTCATCAATCAGACGGCGCGTGGCGAGCTCGCCAATGCCATAGCTGTCACTTGCAATCTGGACAGAGCCCTCGCCAAGATCGCAGTCGATGCCAACCAGGCTCAAGCCCATCTCGGCATATGCCTCGGCACCGATATTGAGGGAGTTGACGATGACGCCGTCGACCATATTGCGGCGGAGCATGTCAATATAGGAACGCTCAAGATCGGGTCGATTGGCGCTGTTGCACAGCAACATCTTAAAGCCGTTTTCCGCTAACGTGCGCTCGACCGCCTGCACAACCTGAGCATGGAACGGGCTGCTCACAAAGGGAACAATCATGCCGATAAGGTTCAGGCGACCGTTGAGCATGGCACGGGCGATATCGTTGGGCGTGTAATTGATGCGCTCCATCGCCGCATGGACTTTATCGCGGGTTTCCTGGCTAATGTAGCCGCGATTATTAAGCACGCGAGATACCGTAGTAGGCGAAACCCCCGCCACCGCTGCAACTTCCTTGATGCCAGGCTTAGCCGTATCTTTAGAACGAGCACTCTCGCGAGCCATAGCACCCTCCCCCATCAACATGTCAAACGTTTACATACGAACAAAGCATACCCCAACAACAGCGGGAAGACGGTAACAGCACAAGTAAGTAAACGACTCATCCAAATAATTAGGAGAGTTCCGCCTAAAGGGTGACTACACAGGACCCCCGCCGGGCCGCTTTGGGTTACTTTCCAAAACATTTCCGCAGGACGCAAAGGGCTCCGCCGCGCGAAGCGCGCAGCGGAGCCCTTTGCATGTCCGAGGACGTTTTGGAAAGTAACCCAAAGCGGCCCGGCGATCCTGCGGGAGTTAAACCCCTTTAGAACTTGTCGTGGAAGGTACGCGCAATGACCTCGTCCTGCTGCTCCTTGGTGAGCGTGTGGAAGTTCACGGCATAGCCGGAAACGCGGATGGTCAGCTGCGGGTACTTCTCGGGGTGAGCCTGAGCGTCGAGCAGCGTCTCACGGTTGAAGACGTTGATGTTCAGGTGGTGGCCACCCTTCTCGGCGTAAGCGTCGAGCATGTGGACCAGGTTATCGGCCTGAGTCTCGGAAACTTCAGAAACCTTCATAATGTGTCTCCTTCGATCGATAGGCGCCGGCCGAAACCGGCGCGCTAATCAGTAATCGTTATTGTTAGTATAGCACTAACAATAGTTACTCGCCCAGCTGATCAAGGTCGATATCGCCAAAGAACACCTGGTCCTCCTTACCGAGCGCACTCGGGATGATGGAGAAGGTGTTGGAGATGCCGTCCTGAGCATCGCGGAACGGGAGCTTGGAAACCGAAGACAGCGAAGCGATGGCGCCATGGCTATCGCGCTTGTGCATGGGGTTAGCACCCGGGGCGAACGGCTGGCCAGCCTTGCGGCCGTCGGGCGTGGAGCCGGTCTTCTTACCGTACACGACGTTGGAGGTAATGGTCAGAACCGAGGTCGTGGGCACGGAGTTGCGGTAGGTGTCGTTCATGCGGATGTACTCCATGAACTGGTGCACAACGTCGTGAGCGATCTGGTCGACGCGGTCGTCGTCGTTACCGTACTTGGGGAACTCGCCCTCGGTCTCGAAGTCGACGATGATGCCATTCTCGTCGCGGACGGGGTGAACCTTGGCGTACTTGATGGCGGACAGGGAGTCAGCCACGACGGAAAGGCCAGCGATGCCCGTAGCGAACCAGCGGTGCACGTGCTTGTCGTGCAGAGCCATCTGGATGCGCTCGTAGCAATACTTGTCGTGCATGTAGTGAATGATGTTCAGCGAGTTGACATACACGCCAGCGAGCCACTTCATCATGTCGTTGTACTTGGCCACAACGTCATCGTAATCGAGCGTATCGCCCTCGACGGCGCGATATTTGGGGCCGACCTGCTTCTTGGAGACCTCGTCAACACCGCCGTTGAGTGCGTAGAGCAGGCACTTGGCCAGGTTGGCGCGGGCGCCGAAGAACTGCATCTCCTTGCCAATGCGCATGGAGGACACGCAGCAGGCGATGCCGTAGTCGTCGCCGTGGTAAACGCGCATGAGGTCGTCGTTCTCGTACTGAATCGAGGAGCTGGCGACAGAAGTCTTGGCGCAGAACTTCTTGAAGTTCTCGGGCAGACGGGTCGACCACAGAACGGTCATGTTGGGCTCGGGGCTGGTGCCCATGTTCTCGAGCGTGTGCAAGTAGCGGTAGCTCATCTTGGTAACGAGCGTACGGCCGTCAACACCCATGCCGCCGATGGACTCGGTGACCCACTGCGGATCGCCAGTAAACAGGGCCTGGTACTCGGGGGTACGGGCAAACTTGACCATGCGGAGCTTCATGATGAAGTGATCCACGAACTCCTGGATCTGCTCCTCGGTGAAGGTACCGTTGGCAAGGTCGCGCTCAGCGTAGATGTCGATGAACGTGGAGGTACGGCCGATGGACATAGCGGCGCCGTTCTGCTCCTTGACGGCAGCGAGGTAGGCGAAGTACATCCACTGGATGGCCTCCTGCGTGTTGGTAGCAGGGTTGGAAATATCGAAACCATAGGTCTCGGCCATCATCTTGAGCTCGCCGAGGGCGCGGATCTGCTCCTGCAGCTCCTCGCGGTCGCGGATGTTGTCGGCGGTCATGACCGTCGGGGTGGAAGCCTTCTGGGCCTCCTTGTCCTTGATCAGGTAGTCGACACCGTACAGGGCGACACGACGGTAGTCGCCGATGATGCGGCCGCGGCCATAGCCATCGGGCAAACCGGTGATGATGTGAGCCGAGCGGCAAGCACGCATCTCGGGGGTGTAAACATCGAAGACGCCGGCGTTGTGGGTCTTGCGCTCGAAGGTATAGCGCTCGACAACGTTCTCGTCGACCTTATAGCCGTGCTGGCTGGCAGCCTGGCAAGCGATGCGGATACCACCGTTGACGTGCAGCGCGCGCTTAAGCGGCTTGTCGGTCTGGAGACCGACGATGGTCTCCTTCTCGCGGTGGGCGTTATCGATGTAGCCAGCGGGGTGGCTCACGATACCCGTGACGGTCTTGGTGTCCATATCGAGGACACCGCCCTGCTCGCGCTCCTTAAGCAGCAGGTCGAGAACCTCGCCCCACAGCTCCTTGGTACGCTCGGTCGGACCTACGAGGAACGACTCATCGCCCTCGTAGGGGGTGTAGTTCTTCTGGATGAAGTCTCGGACGTCAACCTCTCCCGTCCAGATACCTTCCTTGAAGCCTTCCCATGCCTCCTGCATTGTGTAACCACGCTCCTAGTTACGTGTAATGCGGTGCTCTCTCACACCGCTGCTTATTGAATTCTTGAATTTTCGGCTTGCACTACCGGCTTCTTCCGTTCTTCGCCACATGTTGGTGCAGGGAAAAACGTTTGTCCACCTTGGAACTGCAACCCTAAACCCAAGATTTCACCCGTCTGTGAAGGATAACATAGCGACCCTCTCCATCTGGGCTGTTATATGTTTCTTTTTTTATATCATAAAGGCGCTTTTTACAAACCCGCAGGAAATGCGAGCGCGAACAACTACCGTTCACCGATTTGTTTGGTTTTTTCCTTGCCTTTGTACGACGTTCACTCTAGCTGTTATGCCAGCTTTAGCAGGGTAAAGTGCCTCTGAGTAGGCTTTGGGACATGCCTAACGATCTGCCCCAAACTTTACTGGCACCGACGGTGTACGGAGGTCGCCTAAAGGTAGTTTTCTAGGCATGTCCCAAAATCTACCGCATAGGGTGCGCGTGCAGGGGTATCATCTTTCACCGAAAATAGTTTCTAGTGTTAGGGGTTTTCGGTGGAAGATACCGATTTCCGTGAACTTGGGCGTCAGCTCCTTACCGAGTTCGGCAGCATGCATCAGCGCATTTCGCGCTTTGCGGACAAAGCCCTCGGCGGCGAGATGGCCGTTATGCGCGCCCTCATACTCGCCGGCGGTTCGCTCACGCCGAGCGAACTCGCTGATCGCGCCTGGGTCTCGAGCGCCCGCATCGCCAATATCCTACGCGCCCTCGAAGCCAAGGGCTGGGTCGAGCGCGAGCACTCAAAGACTGACCGTCGTCGCGTACACGTCATAGTGACCGACAAGGGATTCCAGGATCTCGAAATCAAACGTCGGGAATTCGAGGCCCGCACCGCGGCTTTCCTCGAGCAGCTCGGCGAAACAGATACCCAAGAGATGGTGCGCCTTCTTAGGCGTGCCAACGAAATTATCGACCGCAATCAAGAAAGGAGAGATGCCGAGTGAGGATTCTCAAGCTCTTTAAAAAGCATGTCCCGGCACTGTTCACAGCTATCGTACTTATCGTAATCAGCTGCAACGCCGATCTGGCGCTGCCTACCTACATGAGCGACATCGTCGACGTGGGCGTACAGCAAGGCGGTATCGCCTCGCCCGTACCCGACACCATCCGCGCCGAATCGCTCGACGACCTCGAACTCTTTATGAGCGCCAAGGACGCCAAAGCTGTGGAGGCCGTGTTTAGCAAGGCGGACAATAACGGCATTCGAACGTACAAGGGCACCGAGGAGGAGCGCGGCGACGGTGGCAAGATTGCCGACATCATGAGCCTGCCTGAGACCGTCGTCCTTTCGCTCAACCAGGGCATTGACGCCAACTCCATGGGCGACATGACCGGCGCATCCACCGAGGCAAGCGATGGCGGCGCCGCTCAGGCCATGCCCACCCCCGAGCAGATGGCAGCGATGACGCCCGAGCAGCTCGCCGAGATGCAGCAGAAGGCCGCAGCCGCGCAGAGCATGCAAAAGCAGATCGACGCCGACGGCGGTAAGATCACCATGAAGAGCCTGCGCCTAGGCGTTGAAGGCGGTCTTATCGATCAGGGCAAGCTCGTCGAGGGCGCCAACGATATGGCTGACAAAATGGGCTCCATGTCGGGCTCCATCGTCACCCAGCGCGCCGTGAGCTACGTGCAGGACGAGTACAAGGCACAGGGCATCGACCCCGCTGACGTGCAGAACGCCTACCTGGGCCGCATGGCGACCACGATGTTTGGTCTGTGTCTGGTGTCGCTGGTCGCCACCATCCTGACCGGCGCCGTGGCTTCGCGCACCGCCTGCTCCATCGCCCGCGACCTGCGCCGCGAGACCTTCAACAAGGTTATGCACTTCTCGCCGGCCGAGGTGGGCAAGTTTAGCCAGGCCTCGCTCATCACCCGCTGCACCAACGATATTCAGCAGATCCAGATGGCCGCAACCCTGTTTATCCGCATGTGCCTGATGGCTCCCGTCATGGGCATCGTCGCCGTCATGCGCGTCCTGGCCAACCATACCGGCCTGGAGTGGACCATCGCTGTGGCCATCATCGCGGTTTCGGCTGTCGTCGGCGTGCTCATGGGCCTCACCATGCCCAAGTTCAAAAAGATGCAGAGCTTTGTGGACCGCGTGAACCTTACCGCCCGCGAGCTGCTCGACGGCCTTATGCCCATCCGCTCGTTCAACCGCGAGGAACATGAGCTCGAGCGTTTTGACAAGGCTTCGCTCGACCTAATGACCACGCAGCTCTACACCAACCGCGCCATGAGCTTTATGATGCCGCTCATGATGCTCGTCATGAACTGCATCACCGTGCTTATCGTCTGGTTTGGCGCGCAGGGCGTGTCCGACGGCGTGATGCAGGTCGGCAACATGATGGCGTTCATCTCCTACACCATGCAGATCGTCATGGCGTTTATGATCCTCACCATGGTTTCGGTCATCCTGCCCCGCGCCGAGGTCGCAGCCGAGCGCGTGGAAGAGGTCATCACCTGCCCCACGAGCATCAACGACCCCACCTCGCCCAAACTGCCCGCTGCCAGCGCGCCGCGCGGCGAGCTCACCTTCCGTGACGTGAGTTTCCAGTATCCCGATGCCCGCGCCGACGTCATTAGCGGTGTAAACTTCACCACGCACGCCGGTCAGATGCTCGGCATCATTGGTTCCACGGGCTCGGGCAAGTCCACGCTCGTGCAGTTGATTCCGCGCCTGTACGACGTCACGGGCGGCAGCATTTCGATCGACGGCATCGATGTGCGCGATATGACCCTTTCCGAGCTACGCCGCCGCATTGGCTATATCCCGCAGCAGGGACGCCTGTTCTCGGGCACCGTCGAGAGCAACCTTAAGTTTGCCGGCGACATGGTGAGCGACGAGGACATGTACCGGGCGGCACGCATCGCCCAGGCCGAGGACTTTATCGCCGAGCGCGAGGGCGGCTACGACTCCCCCATCAGCCAGGGCGGCTCCAATGTCTCGGGCGGTCAGCGCCAGCGCTTGGCCATCGCCCGCGCATTGGCCAAAAAGCCCGAGGTTGTGGTGTTCGATGACTCGTTTAGTGCCCTCGACTACAAGACCGACGCGCGCCTGCGCGAGGAGCTGGCCAAAAACGTTACCGACGCCGCACTCGTGGTCGTGGCCCAGCGCATCGCGACCATCATGCACGCCGACCAGATTATCGTGCTCGACGACGGCCACGTGGTGGGCACCGGTACGCACGAGGAGCTGCTGCGCAGCTGCCCGCCGTACCTGGAGATCGCACAGTCGCAGCTTTCCGCCGAGGAGCTGGGGCTTACCCAAGAAGAAATTGCAGCCGTCACGGAAGGAGGCGAGCGCTAATGGCAGACGAGACCAAGACTCAGATTCCCAAGCCCACCCGCCAGCGTGGTCCCATGGGCCGCATGGGCGGCATGCGTCGCGGCGAAAAGGCCAAGGACTTTAAGGGCACCATGAGGCAGCTGCTTGGCTATATCGGTCAGCACAAGATTGCCGTGTTTGCCGCCGTCGCCTTTGCCGTGTGCTCGGTCATCTTTAACATTGTGGGGCCCAAGGTGCTCGGCCAGGTCACCACCAAACTGTTCGAAGGCCTGGTCGCCAAGGTCAACGGCACCGGCGATGTCGACTTTGACTGGATCGCCAAGACGCTCGGCTTTTTGCTCTGTCTGTATCTGGCGAGCTCTGTCTGCAGCCTGATCCAAGGCTGGCTCATGACCGGCGTCACGCAAAAGATTTGTTATCGCATGCGCAAGGAAATCGCCGCCAAGATCGCTGTCGTTCCGATGAGTTACTTCAACGGCCACAGCAAGGGCGACGTGCTCAGCCGCATCACCAACGACGTCGATACGCTCGGCCAGTCGCTCAACCAGAGCGTGACGCAGCTTATTACGTCCGTCACGCAGATTATCGGCGTCCTCGTCATGATGCTGTCGATCAGCCTGCCGCTCACCGGCGTCACCGTGCTCACGCTGCCGGCCGCCGCGATTATCTTGATGGTGATGATTCACTTCTCGCAGCCGTACTTCCGCGAGCAGCAGCAGGTCCTGGGTACCGTCAACGGCATTATCGAGGAGGACTTTGCCGGCCAGAACGTCATTCAGGTGTTCGACCGCGCCGAAGCCTCGATCGAGGAGTTCGACCGTCAAAACGACCGCCTGTTTATTAGTGGCTGGCGCTCGCAGTTCCTGTCGGGCCTGATGATGCCGCTTATGAGCCTGGTGGGCAACATGGGTTACGTGGGCGTCGTCGTGGTGGGCGCGCAGCTCGCGCTGACCGGCAATGCCACGCCCGGCGACATCCAGAGCTTTATCCAGTACGTTCGAAACTTTACGCAACCCGTGCAGCAGCTGGGCAACGTGAGCAACACGATGCAGTCGATGGCCGCCGCCACCGAGCGCGTGTTTGAGTTCCTGGCCGCGCCCGAGGAGGAGCAGAAGGCCGACGCGCAGATTCCCGAGAAGCGCCCCGGCCACGTGGTGTTTGACCATGTCAAGTTTGGCTACACGCCCGACAAGACCATCATCCACGACTTTAGCTGCGAGGCGCAGCCCGGCCAGACCATCGCCATCGTCGGCCCCACCGGCGCCGGCAAGACCACGCTCATTAAGCTGCTGCAGCGCTTCTACGACGTGGACGGCGGCTCGCTGCGTGTCGAGGGCGTCGATGTGCGCGACTGGGACCGCGCGGCACTGCGCGGCGAGTTTGCCATGGTGCTGCAGGACACCTGGCTGTTTAACGGCACCATCCGCGAGAACATCCGCTACGGACGCCCCGATGCGACCGACGCCGAGGTCGAGGCCGCCGCACGCGCCGCACGCTGCGACCACTTTATCCATACGCTCGCCGGCGGTTACGACTTTATGATCAACGAGGAGGGCACTAACCTCTCACAGGGCCAGCGCCAGCTCGTGACCATCGCCCGCGCCATTTTGGCCGACCGCCCGGCACTGATTCTGGACGAGGCGACTTCCAACGTCGATACCCGCACCGAGGAGCTTATTCAGCGCGCCATGGATGCGCTGATGCAGGGCCGCACCAGCTTTGTCATCGCGCACCGCCTGTCCACGATCCGCAACGCCGACGTGATCTTGGTGATTCGCGACGGCGATATCGTCGAGAAGGGCACGCACGACGAGTTGCTCGCCCAGGGCGGCTTCTACGCCGACCTATATAACTCGCAATTCGACGAGGCGGCGTAAATTCTGCTGCAGGGAACGAATAACGCCCGAGAACGGGGACGCAGGACAACCTGCGCCCCCGTTTTTTCGTCCACGGCACTCGAATTAGCTCTCTTGGGGCCCGATTGACAGCCCCTTCCGGACCCCGTGGCCAAAAAAGGTCAAATATGAGTACTGTTACATTTTTAGTAGCAGCCAAAACCGCCTCAAATGACCTCTTTGCGGCTTCTATACGCCTTCAAATTAATCAAAACGCCCGTTAACATGCTTCTGTGTGCCAACGTTAATGAACATATTTGCTGTTATGCCTATTATCTTGTAAGCTCGATATGAGACTACGCCAGCAACAGTACTCATATTTGCCATTTTTTGCCCACGGGGTATGCCGCAGAAGATCCAACTTGCTCCAGCGTGCCGTACGCCGACCCCCTTCCGGCGAGTGCCGACATTTTCCCAGATAAAACCGACCAAAATAAACCTGTCCCTTTTTGGTAGGTTTCGGGGTGACAAGGGGTTGCACTTTAGCGTGCGACAGCGGATAATGCCGAGCATTCGACAATACGCTTATTGCTCTTTCTATAGATTGAGGAGACCCCTATGGCCATGGAATTCAAACGCAGGCTGCCGATCCCCATGGAGATCCGCGAGGAAATGCCGCTTTCTGCCGAGCTTACCGCCAAAAAGCAGGCATTTGACGCCGAGGTCGCCAAAGTCTTTACCGGCGAGGACGCACGCAAGGTGCTCATCATCGGCCCGTGCTCTGCCGACCGCGAGGATTCGGTGCTTGAGTACATGAACCGACTGGCCAAGACCGCCGAGGAGGTCAAGGACAAGCTCATTATCATTCCGCGCGTCTACACCAATAAGCCGCGCACCAAGGGCACCGGCTACAAGGGCCTGCTGCACAACCCCAACCCCGAGGCTCCCGACGACCTGCTCGAGGGCGTCAAGGCCATCCGCCATATGCACCTGCGCGTTATTGAGGAAACGGGCTTCTTCACCGCCGACGAGATGCTCTATCCGTCCAATTACCAGTACCTCGTTGACCTGCTGAGCTATGTTGCCGTGGGCGCACGCTCGGTCGAGAACCAGGAGCATCGCCTGGTATCGAGCGGCATTTCGGTACCCGTCGGCATGAAGAATCCCACTGCCGGCTCTACCACCGTTATGCTCAACTCCATTTACGCCGCGCAGGCGCACCAGAGCTTCATCTTCCGCAACTGGGAGGTCGAGTGCGACGGCAATCCGCTCGCACACGCCGTCATGCGTGGCTACATCGGTCTCGATGGCCGCACCTACCCCAATTACCACTACGAGCACCTGGAACGCCTGGCCGAGCGCTATACCGAGCACGCCGGCTATGCCAATCCGGCAGCGGTCATCGACTGCAACCACGACAACTCGGGTAAGCGTCCGCTTGAGCAGTATCGCATTTGCAAGGAGGTGCTCGACAGCTGCCGCCGCAACGAGTCCATCTCCAAGCTGGTCAAGGGCTTTATGATCGAATCCTACCTGGAGGACGGCAACCAGCCGGTCGACGGCGGCGTCTTTGGCAAGTCGATCACCGATCCGTGCCTGGGCTGGGAAAAGACCGACTACCTCATCCACGAGATCGCGGAGCGGGTGTAGGTTACGGCGTTTTACCAAACGCCGTAACCGGCCGACGCTGCGCTGGTCGCATTTGGACAATCTGCCTTTCAGCTTCGACGGCATGACCAAAAGGTCAATGCCGCCTCGCTTCAAGGCACCTTGCTCGCTCTGGCGAGCTTTCGCTGACTTTTGCTCTACCTGCGGTGTTGGCGGGGCAGCTAATTTAGAATGGGGCTCTTTTAGCTGCCCGCAAAGTAGTCATTGGGGACGTTCTTGTTTGACTAGTCGTTTAAGAACGTCCCCAACGACTACCCGGGGGAGTTGCCTTACCTCGTGGCGGTCTTCTAGCAGAAAAACCAAGTGAGTAGGTTTTTTGCAGAAGGCCGAGCACGCCCCAAAACGCCACAGCTCTGACCTGCAGTTTTATAGATCATTTGTCGCGATGTACTCGGCAGGTTCAAAAAAGTCTACTCACTTGTATCTGAGACGCACCAGATTGGCAAAAACCGCCGCGAAAGGGCCCCTGGTCCCTTCGCGGCGGTCATACGCCTCTGATTTTGCGACGATTTTGCCCGCTTGTTACTCGCTGTAGCGGGTGGCGATGGCGGCTTGTACCATGCCGGTGCTCATGAGGTAGGTCACCAGGAAGTAGCCGCCGTAGGCCGCCAGGAAGATTGCACAGGTGAGGCCCACGGTGCCGCCGATGCTCATATTTCCGAAAATGCTCACCAGCTCGATGATCACCTTAAGTGCCACAAAGGAGTGCGCCAGGCCCACTGCCAGCGGGAACAGGAAGAATACCGCCTGCTGTGCCATCACCGAATGGCGAATCTGGCGGTCGTCGCAGCCAATCTGTGCCAGCACACGATAGCTGCGGCTGCCGTCGGCCACGTTGGAGAGTTGCTGAATCGACAGAATCGCCGCGCATGCAACGACCAATACAAAGCCGATGTAGATGGCTAGGTAGCTAATAAGACCGTTCATTTGCGCTGCTTGCGCGTACATCTCGGAGCGTGTGATGAAGGTTCCCCACGACCCCGGCTCCTTGCCGTCAACGAGCAGATTGTCGAGCACAGTGTATTTAATACTCTCGTCTGCCTCGGTCGTATCCATCCCCTGTTTGTAGTTAACGAGCAGACTACTGGAATACGGCTGCAGATTAAGTTGGGACAACAGCTCGTCGGCAACGACGACGGTACCCCCATTACTGCCCATCGCCGAGTTGGCGATGGCCGCCGTATCTTCGTCCGACTTATCGGTTGCGGGCTTGAGCGTATGCCCGCCCAAGGTAAGGGTATGGCCGCCAGCCATATACTTGGTGTACAGGTCGACCAGCTCGCCGCCCATATCACACGTGAGCAGATACTGGTCGTGACCGATGTGCACCGGCTCCTTGCCCATCATCTGGCGCAGTTTGTTGTACTGACTTGCCGGCGTCACAGACAGGCCTGTCATGTCGGCATTGCTACCCCCGAACGCCTTGGGAAGCTTTTCGCCCATGGTCTTGCACATCTCACTTGGGGTTACCGAAGGATCCGAGCCGCCAAGCGGGTAACTCAGATACGAATCGATCTGCACATGCTCACCGGCAACATCGGCGATATTGACCTTCTTGCCGGTCTCGTCGTTGTTGTCCGCCGACTTGCCTTTAATACCGTCTGCAACGTTATCGGGGTCGACACGATCGCCATGCCATGCAGCGTACAAATCGACCGTTGCATCGGCCAGCACCATGCGATCGGCCTCAGGCGGATTGACATACTCCTTGTAGTAGTCGAGCGTTTCGCGCGTGTAATAGACATACGTCTGAGACACGTCAACAGGATTATAGCGCTCCAGGTTTTCATTCATCACGTTGGCAATCGACATACCGCACGTCACCGAGGTGATGGCCAAAAACAGGAGCATCGCGATGACGCCCATCGAAAAGCACACCGTGTTGACCTTGGCCGCAAGCTGGCGCACGGTAAACATGTTGAGGCCGCGCCAATACACGCCGCGCAGGCTCTGCAGCAGCTTGATGAGCATGCCCGAGAGTCCCCAGAACAGGGCAAAGGTGCCCACGGTAACCATAGCGGTCGTAATGCCAAACTGGTTCATGGCCTCTTGCAGCTTGCTGTCCGTCGCGGTTAGCGGGAACCCATCACGTAGCAGACGGTAATAGGCCACGCCCACAAGCGCCACGCCCACGACAAAGACGGCAATCGCAATCCAGGGGTTGCGTGTCTTGATGCTCTCGTTGCGACGCTCGGCACCCATAAGCTCGATGAGTTTGGTACGACGCACGGCGCGAAGGTTCAGCAGTAGCGTGAGCACAAACATTACGAGCATGCAAGCAAGGGTCAGGTTGAACGCATGCACCGAGAAAAAGAAGTGGAAATTGGCGATCTGTGTCTTAAAGAGCGAGGCCGTAAAGAACGTCATGAGCTGGGAGAGTCCCATACCCAGCACAATGCCGGCGACAAAGGCCACGACCGAGACAATCACGGTCTCGAGCGCCATGATCGTGGCGACGCGCCCGCGCCCCATGCCGAGCACCTGGTACAGGCCAAACTCCTTCTTGCGGCGTTTCATGATGAAGTTATTGGCATACACCATCAAAAAGGCCATGACACCGGCCAAAAAGTACGTCAGGTCGCCGAGCATGCTGCCCATAACCTGCGCCAAGCCCTCTTCATCGATTCCGGCGATGTCGACCTGCATCGAGATGGTGTTAAAGGCATAGAAGACCGTGACGCCCAGGGTGAGCGTCAAAAGGTAGACGAGGTTGTCGCGGCCGGCGCGGCGGACGTTACCCCAAGCGAGTTTACAGAGCATCGGAGCCCTCACCGCCCATCATGGCAACGACCTCCATAATGCGGTCGAAGAACTCTCGGCGGTCGGTGTCGCCGCGGCGCAGCTCGGTGAAGATCTTGCCGTCGCGGATAAACAGCACACGGCTCGTGTAGCTGGCGGCAAAGCTGTCGTGCGTGACCATGAGCACGGTGGCGCGCAGGCGGCGGTTGAGGGCCTCTAGGCTCTCGAGCAACAGGCGGGCGCTTTTGGAGTCGAGGGCGCCGGTAGGCTCGTCGGCCATGATCATGGTGGGGTCGGTGACGAGTGCGCGAGCCGCGGCAACGCGCTGCTGCTGACCGCCGGACATCTGGTAGGGATACTTGTCGAGCACCTGACTAATGGACAGACGCGCGGCCACATCCTGCACGCGGGTCGAGATCTCTGCCGAGTTTGTGCGGGCAATGGTGAGCGGCAGGGCGATGTTCTCGCGTGCCGTGAGCGTATCGAGCAGGTTGGAGTCCTGGAAGATAAAGCCGAGCTCCTCGCGGCGAAACTGCGAGAGCTTGGCCTGCTTCATGCGCGTCACGTCCTGCCCGTTGATGCGGATGGTGCCGCTCGTGGCGCTATCGATGGTCGACACGCAGTTGAGCAACGTCGACTTGCCCGAACCCGAAGCGCCCATGATGCCAACAAATTCGCCGCGGTTGACGGTAAAGCTGACGTCGTTGAGCGCACGGGTCACGTTGCCCAGCGCTCCATATACCTTTTCGAGATGCGCGACCTCCAGTACCGGGGTCGCCATGTGCGTGGTTTGCATACCGAGTCCTTTCTTGCGATTAGTCTACGGCATCTATAGTCGCAAGAAGACGAGTCAGCTACCATCGATATGGCTTACGCTTGCCTTACCGTTGTGTAAGGTAGGGGTAGCTAATTTGCCAATGATTTTTCTGGGACGGGGATTAAAAAAGGCTCTGTTAGACCAGGATTG
>NZ_JBBNKO010000017.1:0-47639 GCF_040092945.1 Collinsella sp. CLA-AP-H1
CCAGAGCATGGGGGGCACGCCCGGTCCCGTTCCGAACCCGGAAGCTAAGCCCCATCGCGCCGAGAGTACTGCGGGGTCAGCCCGTGGGAGGCCAGGGCGCCGCTGACCGGTGGACGGCACCGAGCCGCCATCGAACTGAGAAGGGGGAGGCCTCGCGGCCTCCCCCTTTTTTGCGTTAACACTTCACAATGTAGTTGCATTTCACCCGTGACCCGGTTGGGCTTATGGGAAACGAGCCTTTATTTAAAGACAATAAATCGAATCACAAGGGCAACTGCTATGACCACAATGATCAATAGCAGTAATTGGAGTCGATGCTGCTTACGTCGTTTACTTGATGAGACGAAGATGGTTTTCCCTTGTTTTGGCGCCTCGAGATAACGAGCCGAATGCGTTAAGGTTTGCTTAGGTCGAGGACCTCTTTGCTGCCGAGTTTTGGGCGTTTTCGTTGGGTCGTCATTGATTGCGCTGTTTTTTGATAACGGTGCATCTTTCAGATATACGGGATCGCTCGATGCGACGCCCATGTGCTTACGTCCCGTTTGGGCATCCTCGAGCGTTTGATATCGATTTCTCGTCACATACTCGGGCTCTGGATCATTAATGGGCTCTTGCGAGATGTGGGGGCGATGGAACCGTGACGGCTGCGTGGAAATATCTTCCCCCTGCGTCGGCATAAACATATTGTTCTGGTTTTTGTCGTCCATGATGCCCTTTAGCTCGTTACCAACAACGTGTACGCGCTCATTGTAAGCCCCTTGTTATTTCTAGCTGTGGACATACTCGTTATTTGAGCTCTGGTTCAAAGAACCTTAACCTTCCTAAAACCTAAGTCATACGCACTTAGATATGCTTATAGTATTGGACTCAAAAAACTTTATAGTCGATGTATATATGAGTACTGGGTGGGCATATATAAGAGCGTCAAAAGAAGTCCCAGTCACCTAGAAGATGACTCGGCAGTCCTATAAAGGAGTGGTAAACATGGCAAGCATGGTTCCTTATCGTTCGGTTTTTGGCGTTCGTCCCTCTGCAAGCTCGCTGTTCGATCTGTTTGATGATATGAGCGACCTAGCGAACAACTCGATTGCCTCTAAGGCGTTCCCCGTTGACGTTGAGGATAAGGGCGATGGCTATGAGGTCAAGGCTTATCTGACCGGTGTTGCCAAGGACGATATCGATGTCGAGCTTAACGAGGGCCGTCTGTCCATTAGCGTGAATGTCGAGGAAGACGAGGAGAACGAGGGCAAGAACTTCCTGCAGAAGGAGTTCAGCTCGTACAGCGCGACGCGTGGCGTGTATCTTAAGGACGCTTCGAGCGAGGGCCTCTCGGCTAAGTACGCTGACGGCATCCTGACCGTTACGGTTCCCAAGATCGTCGAGAAGAAGAACGTTACGAAGATTTCCATCGACTAACTTCGTTGGTGTTCTGCGCTATTAAAAGACAGCAAAAGGGGCTGGGAAGCGATTCCCGGCCCCTTTTGCTGTCTAGGACAGTCTATTGAAAGGTTGCTGGCCGATACTGGCTTGCGGGGCGTATCGAGAGTTTTCGCGATCCTTGGAGAAGGGTGGCGGAGCTGCCGACCTCGTCATCCAGGGTTGCGGCTAGAGCTTTGGCATAGCTTTTGACGGTAAGGCTCGGACGATTGTTATCTTGGCTGATATGCATGGCAATGAGCTGTTCGGTGCGATCGGTAACAAGTTCGCGCGCGGCTTCGGCGGCTTGGCCATTGGAGAGGTGTCCCCTTGCAGACAGGATGCGCTCCTGAAGAAAGCGGGGATATTCTCCCTCGCGCAGCATGGTCACATCGTGGTTGCTTTCGAGCGCGAGGACTCGACAATCTTTGAGGGTGTTCATGGCTTGGCTCGATAGCTCTCCGGTGTCGGTGGCAAACCCAATGGAATCATCGAGAGCATTGAATCGATAGCCGACCGGATTGATGACATCGTGTGATGTTGAGTAGGTTTGCACGTGGATGCCGGCAATGGATAGGTCGTCGCCGGGATCGAATTCCTCGACAGGCAGATGCGAAAGATTTTCTTTGTTCGAAAGAGTGCCCCTGCTGGCAAAGAGGGGGCCGTGCCAGTGCTTGCACCAGACATCGAGGCCCTTGATGTGATCACTGTGCTCATGAGTAATGAGAAGAGCCGAGACGTTGTCTGCCGAGAGCCCCAGTTCTGCCATGCGCTTTAATGTCTCGCGGCGAGACAGTCCGTTATCGACCATAATGAGCCCCTGCGGGCCCTCGATGAGTGCGCAGTTGCCTTTAGAGCCACTGCCGAGGATATGAAGGTGCAGACGAGACATAAGATTCCAAAGGATACAATGGGTGCGGACGAATAGAGGAGGAAGCAAATGCCTACGGTATCTCAGCATTATGGACACCATGCCGTGCCTGGGGCAGTCGATGAGACCCGGACGAGGCAGCAGGCTGCTCCTGTCGTGCTCATGGTATCAGGCGGCGCGGACTCGACGGCACTGCTTCTTATGGCGTGCACATCAAAGCTGGATATCCAAGACGGACGCGGTGTTGCCCCCATTGCTCGCGAGCGCCTGCATGTGCTGCATGTAAACCATCATCTGCGCGGCAAGGCGTCCGATGGCGACGAGGCCTTTGTGCGTGAGCTCTGCGCGAAATATGGTTTACCGCTGTGCGTGGAGCACGCTTATTTTGATGGGGAGTCGGGCAATATTGAGGCCGCGGCCCGCGAGGTGCGCTATGCCGCGGCGCGGAGGTATGTTCGCGAGCTCTGCGCCCAGACGGGGGCACCGCGAACGGCGGCTCGTATCTGCACCGCGCACACGTCTTCGGATCGCGCGGAAACGTTTTTGATGAACGCGATTAAGGGTTCGGGGCCCGCTGGCCTATCGAGCATTCCTCGCCGGAGGAATATCGTGGTGCGTCCCTTGCTCGACCTAACTCATGGCGAGCTCGTGGGTTATCTACAGGTACATGGTCAGCCGTGGCGTGAAGACGAGAGCAATGAGGATATCTCGTATCTGCGAAACTACGTGCGCCATCGAGTAATGCCAGTGGTGGCGCAGCGCAACGCGAGCGTCTGCAAGACGATTGGCACCGCCTGCGAGATCTTAGGCGATGAGGACGCGTTTTTGTCTCAGCTTTCGGCACAGGCGTTTCGAAGCTGTTTGCGCAAAGAGGCAGCGGGTGCGCTGGTGCTCGATGCCAGGCGCCTGGCTGCGGCCGAGGTGGTAATCGCGCGGCGCATCGTGCGACTGGCGATCAAACGCATCGATCCGGACGCTCGTCCCGAGATGCGACATGTGGAGCGAGTCCTTTCCTGCGTTGCCGAGGGCACCGGCTCGGTCACGCTTCCGGCGGGGATTGACGCACGCATTGAGTTTGGCATGCTGGCGTTTAAGGCGCCGGCGGCTCGCGAGGGCCTGGTCGCGGACTGGGTTACCGTACCCGGTCGTTTGCCGTTGGGCGGGGGACGCATGCTGGTCACAGAACCGATGGCTGTTGAGCCGGGATGCGATATCGTGCGCCGCGCCCGTGAGCTTGCGGCTGCCGGGGAAGTGACAGCTTTGGTAGACGCGGCTGCCCTGGGTTTTGCCGACAGCGATAGTGAGCGGATCCTGGCGGGCTCGCGTGGCGAGATCCCTGCCGAGGCGCGATTGGCGCGCCTGTGGGTGGACGGTCCCGCGCCGGGAGACGTGATGTGCCCGTTAGGGATGAGTGGCCGAAGCAAGAAAGTATCCGATTTGCTAGGCGAGGCTCGCATTCCCGTTTCCGAGCGCGCCGGCGTGCCCATGGTGAGGACGGCGCCGGGGGGTGCCGTGGTGTGGGTCGCCGGAGTTCGCGCGGACGAGCGTTTTAAGTGCACGGCCGCAACGCGCGTGGCATATCTGCTCCGCGTGGTCGATGCGGAATAGCGTCCCACGCCTGCTATTCTGTGCGACGTTGACGGTATTCCCGCGCTGATGGCGCACGGGCTGGTAAATTTACCCCGTGCGCTGCTAGAATGTGTAGTTCGCGTCCATACGGCGGTGTGTGGGCGATAAGCACAAGAAAGGGTTGTCATGGCTTCTCAACATCCGGATATCGAGAAGGTTCTGTTCACGCAGGAGGATATCGACGGTATCGTCTCTCGCCTGGGCGAGGAGATTACGCGCGACTACGCGGGTAAGGATCTGGTGCTGATTGCGGTCCTGCGCGGCGCCGTGGTCTTTATGGGCGACCTGATGCGTAAGATCGAGCTGCCGACCAACATCGATTTCATGGCTGTTTCGAGCTACGGCGACGGTGTGAAGTCCTCGGGTATCGTGCGTATCATTAAGGACCTGGATATCGACATCCGCGGTCGCGACGTGCTGATCGTCGAGGACATTCTGGACTCGGGCCTGACGCTCAAGTATCTGATGAAGAACCTCGAGAGCCGCAAGCCCGCTTCTCTGGAGGTCGCCGCCTTCCTGTGGAAGGACGTTGAGGACCGCGTCTCGGCCATCACGCCCAAGTATGTTGGAACCCATTGCCCCGATGCCTTTGTGGTGGGCTACGGCCTCGACTATGCCGAGCGCTATCGCAACCTTCCGTATCTGGGCATTTTGAAACCGGAGGTTTATTCGTAAGATGCCCGACGACCGTAACGACAACAATTCCCAGACTCCCCGGGACCCAAAGATCCCGGGGATGCCCGGAGGCAAGAAGCCCACGCGTACGGGCTGGCTGTATTTTATTTTGGCTTGCGCGCTTCTGGGCTACGCCTTCTTTAACATGGGCTCCGGCTTTGCCAGCTCCAGCAATACCGTTAAGCTCGCGACGAGCGAGATGGTCAGCGCCATCAAGCAGGATCGCGTCGAAGATCTGACCTATACGGTTCAAGACGGAAGCGTGACGGGTCATTACTGGAAGACGAAGAAGGACAAGGGCGATACGAGCGAGCTCAAGAGCTTCTCCTCGACCTATGTCGGCTCCGATTCGCTTGCCGAGCTCATGGCGGAGCACCCCGATACCAAGTACATCGTCAACACCAACGATCCCGATTTTTGGGGCGACTTGGCGATGAGTGTGCTTCCGACGATCGCCCTTATCGCCATCATGTTCTACTTTATGCGCCAGATGATGGGTGCCAACAACAGGAACATGCAGTTTGGCAAGACCAACGCCAAGACCAACGAGGCCACGCGCCCCAAGGTCAAGTTTGAAGACGTTGCCGGCGTGGACGAGGCAGTCGAGGAGCTCGAGGAGATCCGTGACTTTTTGAGCGATCCGGATCGCTATCGCAAGCTGGGCGCCAAGATCCCGCGTGGCGTGTTGCTGGTTGGCCCTCCGGGCACCGGTAAAACGCTGCTGGCCAAGGCCGTTGCCGGCGAGGCGGGCGTGCCGTTCTTTAGCATCTCGGGCTCTGACTTTGTGGAGATGTTCGTGGGCGTCGGCGCCAGCCGCGTGCGCGACCTCTTTAAGGAGGCCAAGTCTCAGGCCCCGTCGATCATCTTCATCGATGAGATCGATGTCGTGGGACGTCAGCGCGGAGCTGGCTTGGGCGGCGGTCACGACGAGCGCGAGCAGACGCTCAACCAGCTGCTGGTCGAGATGGACGGTTTTGAGGAGAGCGAGTCAGTCATCCTGATCGCTGCGACCAACCGTCCCGACATCCTGGATCCGGCGTTGCTGCGTCCCGGTCGTTTTGACCGTCAGGTTACGGTCGACCGTCCGGATGTGAAGGGCCGCGAGCAGATCTTGCGCGTGCATGCCGAGAACAAGCCGATGGACGAGGACGTTAAGTTTGAGAAACTCGCCCAGATGACCGTTGGCTTTACTGGCGCCGATTTGGCGAACCTGCTCAACGAGTCTGCGCTGCTGGCTGCCCGCCGCCATCGTTCCGTGATCTCGATGGACGAGGTCGAGGAATCGATGGAGCGTGTGATTGCCGGACCGCAGCGCAAGGGTCGCGTGATGACCGAGGCCGAGCGCACCACGATTGCCTACCACGAGAGCGGTCACGCTTTGGTGGGCCACATCCTGGAGCACTCCGATCCGGTCCACAAGATCTCGATCGTCAGCCGCGGTCAGGCTCTGGGCTACACGCTGCAGCTTCCGCAGGAGGACCACTTCCTCAAGACCAAGAACGAGATGCTCGACGAGCTCGCCGTGTTCTTGGGCGGTCGCGTTGCCGAGGAGCTCATGTGCGATGACATTACGTCGGGCGCGAGCAACGATCTGGAGCGCGCAACCAAGATGGCGCGCGAGATGGTCACGCGCTTGGGCATGAGCGAGGAGCTGGGCACGCAAGTGTTTGGCGAGGCGCAACATCAGGTGTTCCTTGGTCGCGATTACGCCGATCACCAGGATTACTCCGAGGAGACGGCGCGCCGCATCGATATCGAGGTTCAGCGCATTATGCGTGAGGCCCATCGTCGTGCGGTCGAGATCCTGGACGCCCGTCGCGATCAGCTCGATCTGATGGCGAAGGTGCTGCTTGAGCGCGAGACCGTCGAAGGCGACGCCGTGAACGCCCTGCTCGACAACGAGTGGGATGCCTACCTTGAGCGCGAGGGTGATATCCTGGCGGCCAAGGAGGAGCGCAATGCCAAGGCGGCCGGCATGCCGACCAAGAAGCGCGCGCCTCGTATGAGCGAGGAGGAGCTGGCGGCTGATGCCGCGGCCTTTGCGCAGGCGGCCATGCAGGAGGATGCCGAAGCCGCATCCGATGGTGCTGACGATGACCATGCCGTCAATGCCGGTGCCGACACTGACGCCGACAAATAGTCCTTGTAACAAAAGCCTCCGCGGGGAAACTTGTGGAGGCTTTTTCTTTTGAGCGATATGGGGCCGTCTGTTGATTGGGGACAGACTTAAATGAGCGTTTTCACGCATTTAAGTCTGTCCCCAATTAACATTGCTGCGGCACTTTGCTCGGCTAAAGCGTACAATAGCGCCTATGCGAAAGGGGAACAGATGATCAACGAAACTATGTATGCTCGCGGCGCGGAAAGCTCCATCATCCGTGAGATTTTTAGCTATGGCCTTGAGCGCAAGGCGCAGATCGGTGCGGAAAACGTATTCGATTTTTCGCTGGGCAATCCGAGCGTTCCGGCGCCCGCTGCTGTGGCTGAGTCGATTAAGAAGGCCCTGGAGCTGCCGAGCGACCAGCTGCACGGCTACACGCCCGCACCGGGCCTGCCGCAATGTCGTGCCGCTGTGGCCGAATCGCTCAACCGCCGCTTTGGCACGAGCTATGAGGGCAAAGACGTATTTATGACGGTGGGTGCCGCGGCTTCGCTCACCTGCACGCTCAACGCCGTTACGAACCCGGGCGACGAGGTTATTGTTATCGCCCCGTACTTTCCGGAGTATCGCGTTTGGATTGAGAAGGCCGGCTGTACGTGTGTTGAGGCGCTCGCCGATGAAGATACGTTCCAGCTGAGCGTGGACAACGTGCTCAAGGCGATCAGCGATAAGACGGCGGCCGTCATCATTGACTCTCCCAACAATCCGACCGGTGCCGTATATACATGCGACACGCTGACGCGACTGGCCAATGTTCTGCGCGAGGCCAACGCTCAGCGCGATCCCGAGAATCCGATTATGCTCATCTCGGATGAGCCGTACCGCGAGATTGTGTACGGTGCCGAGGTGCCTTGGGTGCCCTCGATCTACGAGCACACCATCGTGTGCTACTCGTATTCCAAGTCGCTGTCGCTGCCGGGCGAGCGCGTGGGGTGGATCTTGGTTCCCAACACCAATCCGCAGGCTGCCCGTCTGATGCCGGCTGTTGCGGGTGCTGCCCGTACGCTAGGTTTTGTATGCGCACCGGCACTCTTCCAGCGCGTAATCATCGATTGCATCGATGAGCCGAGCGATGTCGAGGCCTATGCGCGCAACCGCACCGCGCTTACCGACGCACTAGCGGAGTACGGCTACACCTATGTTGAGCCGGATGGTGCATTCTACCTGTGGGTGAAGGCGCTGGAACCCGATGCGAATGCGTTTTGCGAGCGTGCAAAGAAGTATGAGTTGCTTGCGGTTCCCTCGGACAGCTTTGGTATGCCGGGTTGGTTCCGCCTGGGCTATTGCGTGAGTTACGAAACGATTATCAATTCGCTACCCGCTTGGAAACAGTTGGCGGACGAGTATCGTTAAAAGTAAAGCGCTCTGCCTACAATGTTTTACGTGAAACGGGGTTTGGTGTTAAGCCAGACCCCGTTGTCATGGACGTTGTGTCTTTGGGATGGAGTGGTTTTACGACTATCGAAGGCTATGCGTACAATGAATATAAGCGACGGCCGTGCCAGATAAGGAGACCTGATGCCCTACCTGCTTTCTTGTGACATTCATACCCATACGATATTCTCTGCGCATGCATATTCGACCATTGAGGAGAATGTGTACTGGGCGGCAGAGCGTGGCCTGCAGGTGCTCGGATCTGCCGACCATCTGAGCTCTATGGTTACGGCTTGCCCCAATGACCTGCGCAGTTACCAATTCTTTATCAACCAGGATATCTGGCCGCGCATTTGGAGCGGCGTGCTGGTGCTGCGTGGTGCCGAGGCCGATATCGTTTCGCTGGACGGAAGCCTGTTTGGCGAGGACACTCCTGTCACGCTCGATATTGCCGGTGATTCGTACAGCCGTCAGCATTCGCTGTTCGATTTGGTTACGCGAAATTTGGATTATTTGGTTGCGAGCGTGCATAATCCGCAGATTGCTGAAGGCGCGACGCTGGCCCAGACGACCGAGATGTATATCAATGCCCTGGAGTACCCCAAGGTGTTCATGCTGGGTCACACGGGGCGTTCGGGCGTGCCGTTCGATATCGACGAGGTGCTGTTGGCGGCTAAGGCCAAGCACAAGATTATCGAGATCAACAACCATAGTCTTGAACACGGTGTCGACACTGAGCATTGGGCCGTATGCCGCAAGATCGCCGAGCGCTGCGCCGAGCTGGGCGTGGGCATTGGCGTGTCAACCGATGCCCACATTGGCATGGCCATTGGCAAGCTCGATCACGCGCGCAAGATGCTCGACGAGATTCACTTCCCGCTAGATTTGATCGTGACGCGCGACCGCGAGACGCTGCTGCGCGAGATGGCGGCAGCCGGCGTGTGCGATCTGCGCAATGGGATGTAGCGGAGTTTATAAACCAAGCGAAGGGGGCGGCCCAGGCGGGTCGCCCCCTTTCTTGTCCCAAAAATCTACTGAGGTCGGTTAGCGGCGTTCGAGGACCGCTACGGTTTCGGTGTGGTCGGTGTGAGGGAACATGTCGACGGGCGTGATCTTGAGCAGGCAATAGCCTCCGTCGAGGAGCTGATGCAGGTCGCGCTCTTGAGTTACGGGGTTGCAGCTGATATAGGTGATGCGGCGCGGCTTAAGCGCGCAGGCAGCTTCGAGGAACTCGGGCGTGGAGCCGGCGCGCGGCGGATCGATGGAAAGGACATCGACCCGCTCGTTGTTATCGGCGGCATCCAGGATGTAATCGGTGGCGTCGTCGACCATAAACCAAGCGCTGCGGGTGAGGCCGTTGAGCTCGGCATTGCGGCGTGCGTCGGCAATGCCCGCCGGGTTGCGCTCCACGCCGAGCAGCATAATGCCGATATCCTTGTTCTGGGCATCTTTAGCTGCGCAAAGACCGATGGTACCGCTGCCACAGTAGGCATCCATGAGCACATCGCCCTGGTGCAAATCCATGCCGTCGATAGCGAGCTGATAGAGCAGCTCGGTCTGTTGCGGGTTGGTCTGATAAAACGCGGTGGGGGAGATGTCGAATTCGCAGCCGAGCAGCTGGTCGCGCATGCATTCGGCGCCATAGACGATACGAGTCTCCTCACCCAAGATGGCGTTACCGGGACGTCCATTGATATTTTGGGCAACGGTGACGATATGCGGATCGAGCGCCGCGACGGCCTCAAAGAGCTCCTGTGCATGCGGTAAGTCACGCTGGGCGGTCACGAGCGTAACCATGACCTGGTCGGTACGCCAACCGCAGCGGATGACGGCATAGCGGAGCAAACCAAGATGCTTGTCCTCGTTAAAGGCGGGAATATGCAACCGCTCAGCTTCGCGTGCGATGCCGTTGAGAATCTGACGAGCGCCCGACGCCTCGACGGGGCATTCGGGTACGGCAACGATCTTGTGTGTGCCGCGCTCAAAGAAACCGCAACGGACAGCGCCCTCCTTACCGGGAGCAAAGGGAGTGGCAGCCTTATGACGAAAGCCACGCGGCGCAGGATATTTACCCGGGTCGCCAAGGGTGACGCCCATACCGCGAATAGGATCGACAGCAATGCTCTCGCGCTCACAAAGCTCGGCAAACAGCTCCTCCATAGCAGCCTGCTTAGCCGCCAACTGCTTCTTATAAGGACGATTGAGCGCCGTGCACCCACCGCAAGATTTCATGATCGAACAGGGAGACTTGGGGTCCACGGCCTTACGCGCAGACGAAACTCGATCTTTATGCGAGCGCTTGGAGCGAGTCTGAGATGCCTTATCCTCGTTCCGACGAGAGCCGGGACGCTTGGCCTTAGCCTTGCCCTTGGCCGACTTACCCTTCGCGTCCTGAGACGACTTGGATTTCTTAGAAGATTTTATCTCCTCTGACCCCTCAGCCGCCTCGATCAAAGCACGACGAGCCTTACGCTCCGCACGAGATTCTGCCATGAATTAACCCCACTAATTTACAAATTGAAATCTGAAAGCATTGTACCGTGCCAAGTTAGCAGACGATATGCAAGCGCCCATTTCATGTCAGCGATAAGTCCAACGATGTTTGCCCGGCGTGGGCGGGGAGCGGCGCGTAATTAAGTTTATCGCGAGTTCCGCACGCAAAGGAAAGCACTTAATGTGCTTTCCGTCTTGCGCAGGACTGTAGAGCAGGAAACTTAATTACGCGCCGCTCCCCGCCCACGCCGGGCAACCTCTCCCTTGTACTTTATCAAGGTAGAGTGTATGATTCTGGACGTTACACGACTCACTTTACTTAACTAAAGTGCCATCAAGGGGGAATACCATGAACACCGATATGTCTCGTCGTCAGTTTGTTGGTCTAGCCGGCTCGCTCGCCACGGTTCTAGGCCTTGGCCTGGTTGGTTGTGGCGGCGGTGCCGATAAGGGCTCTGCTGCCGGTTCTGCCGCAGCCAAGGATGTGAAGGGCGCTGCGGAGTCCAAGAAGCTCGTGGTGGGCTTTGATAAGTCCTATCCTCCGTACGGCTTTGTGGGCGACGACGGCGAGTACACTGGTTTTGACCTCGATCTGGCCAAGGCTGTCGCTGATAAGCAGGGCTGGGAGGTCAAATACGAGGCCATCGACTGGGACGCCAAGGATACGCTGCTTAACTCGGGCGCCATCAACTGCATCTGGAACGGCTTTACCATGGAGGGCCGTGAGGATGACTATACGTTCTCCGAGCCGTACATGCTCAACGAGCAGGTGCTGGTGGTAAAGAAGGATGCGGGCATCAAGAGCTGGGACGATCTTGCTGGCAAGACCGTGATCACTCAGACCGATTCCGCTGCGCAGGATGTGCTCGAGGGTGACCAGAAGGATCTGGCGGCGACGTTTGCCACGCTCGACACGATCGGCGAGTACAACACGGCCTTTATGCAGCTCGAGAGCGGCGCGGTCGATGCCGTGGCTTGCGACCTTTCGATTGCCCAGTATCAGCTTGCCGCCAAGCCCGATGCTTATACGCAGCTTGATGAGCCGCTGTCCAGCGAGCACTACGCCGTCGGCTTTAAGAAGGGCGACACCAAGTCGGCCGACGCCGTGACCGAGTCGCTCAAGGCACTCTACGAGGACGGCACGGTCAAGGACCTGTGCGACAAGTATGCGGATTACGGTCTTTCCTTCGACAACTGGGTTCTGAAATAGCGGCTTTCCCAGGCACCCGATGTTGCCGTTCAAACCGTCGCTTGCGTACATTTAGTACGCGGCGCTCCTCTTTCACGGCAAACTCGAGCACCTGGAAAACCCGCTTTAGCATTGGGTTTGCTGTTCTGTTGTCGCGAAAGAGAGCTTAGGTTGTCTATCCAAGTCATGATGCAGATGCTCGGCCAGGGATTCTTGGTCAGTTTGCAGTTGTTTGTGCTGACACTGCTGGGATCGATTCCGCTGGGAATCCCCGTGGCGTTTATGCGCATGAGCAAAATCGCGCCGCTTCGCTGGATTGCGCGCATCTATATCTCGGTCATGCGTGGCACGCCGCTCATGCTGCAGATGTTTGCCATCTACTTTGCCCCGTACTACGTGTTTGGCATTTCGCTCACGCCCGATTCCAAGTGGACGGCGTGCGTCGTAGCGTTCATCATCAACTACGCCGGTTACTTTGCCGAGATCTATCGCTCGGGCCTGCAGTCCATTCCGCGCGGTCAATACGAGGCAGCCGAGGTACTGGGCTATTCGCGCATGCAGACGTTTCTGTATATCGTGATGCCGCAGGTTGCCAAGCGCATTTTGCCGGCGATGGGCAACGAGATCATCACGCTGGTCAAGGATACGTCGCTGGCGTTTGCCATCGGCGTGGGGGAGATGTTCTCGACGGCCAAGGCGCTGGTCGCCTCGCAAGTGAGCATGGTGCCGTTTGCGATTGCGGCGTTGATCTACTGGGTCTTTAACTTTGTGGTCGAGATGCTGCTGGGCGCCGCCGAGAAAAAATTGGATTACTACCATGATTAATTCGGTAATGAATATAGCGAACGCGCGCAAGGCGTTTGGCGGCAATGAGGTGCTCAGGGATATCTCGCTCGAGGTCAAGCGTGGCGAGGTCGTGGCGATTATCGGGCCTTCGGGTGGCGGCAAGTCCACGCTGCTGCGGTGTGCCACGCTACTCGAGACACTCGACGGTGGCTCGCTCTCGTTTGGTGACCTTGCCGTTGCGACGGATGCGGGTTCGGGCGCGGTCTATGCGAAGGGCGATGTGCCCAAACAGGCGCGCTCGCGATTCGGCCTGGTGTTCCAAAATTACAACCTGTTCCCGCACTATACCGTGATGAAAAACATCATCGACGCGCCGATTCGCGTGCTTAAGCGCCCGCGCGAGCAGGCGGAAGCTCGTGCGCATGAATTGATTGCTCAGATGGGGCTTGTGGGCAACGAGAACAAGGTGCCGTGTGAGCTTTCGGGCGGCCAGCAGCAGCGCGTGAGTATCGCCCGCGCCTTGGCGCTCGACCCGGAGATCCTGTTCTTTGACGAGCCGACCTCGGCGCTCGATCCCGAGCTAACGGCCGAGGTGCTGCGTGTCATTAAAGACCTTGCCGCGCAGAATATGACGATGGTGATCGTGACCCACGCGATGCAGTTTGCGCGCGATGTTGCCGATCGCGTGGTCTTTATGGACGGAGGCCGCATTGTCGAGGAGGGTCCGGCCGAGCAGGTTATCAATCACCCGCGTGAGCAACGTACCCGTGAGTTCTTGAGCCGTATCGAGGGGTAGGCTCAGGTATTTATTCAACTATTAATTGAGGCGAAGCCGCCGCAGGTCTTACGGTCTGTGGCGGCTTTTTGTTTGCATCGACTGGGTTCAATAATCGCCTCACACGCTTGTCTCTTCCTCTCGCCGCCTGTATTCATACGTGCGCCGAAAGGTATGCATGGACAGCCGCCCGTGAGGGTAGGGTGGTGGCATAGGACATTTGGAGGGTGAGTCGGCTCGGCTGCCGACCATGCTGCTCCCGGGATGGCACCGACCGCGAACTCTCCCCGTTGGCGTCGCGCATTGCGCGCGGCCCTGCAAGGAGGTCATCATGGGTGCTCCCAAGACCGGTAACGTAAGGAACGTGGTGCTCGTAGGCCAAGGCGGGGTGGGCAAGACTTCACTCGCCGAGGCCATGCTCCACCTTTCCGGCAAGACCGCCCGCCTGGGCGGCCACGACGGCACCAAGCCCACGCTCGACTATGACCCCGAAGAGGTCAAGCGTGCATTTTCCATCTCGACGACCATCGCGCCGATCGACTGGAAGGGCGCGCGCATCAATGTGCTCGATGCCCCGTGCTACCCCGATTTTATCGGCGACGCCTTTGCCGCGATGAGCGTCTGCGAGACGGCTCTGTTTGTGGTCGACGCCGAGGCCGGCCCGCAGCCTACGACGGTTAAGCTCTGGTATGCCGCCGAGGACCTGCGCCTGGCGCGTGCGGTGTTCGTAAACCGCCTGTCGCGCTCCGAGGCCAGCTTTGCGACCACGATGGATCTGCTGCAAGAGCGCTTTGGCACGCGCCTGGGCGCCGTGACCCTTCCCTGGGGCGAGGGCGAGGACTTTGACGGCATCATCGACCTGGTGCGCATGAAGGCGCGCCATTGCAACGGCACCGAAGCCGTTGAGTCGGAGATTCCCGAGGAGTATCGTGCCCAGGCCGAGGAAGCCCATGACCATCTGTGCGAGCTGGTGGCCGAGGCTGACGACGAACTGATGATGAAGTACTTGGAAGGCGAGGAGACGCTGACGCAGGAGGAGCTTGAAGGCCTGCTGTCGAAGGCGATTGCCGAGCGCATCTTTGTGCCGGTCTTTGCGGGCGATTGCATTAAGGAGCAGGGCGTCAACTCGCTGATGGACGACATTGCCACATACTTCCCGGCGCCGACGGACTACGGCGAGATGCCGCTCATCGACGGCGATTCGCTCAAGATTTCGAGCGACGATGATCGTCCGGTGGCGTTTGTGTTTAAGACGTTGGCCGATCCGCAGCAGGGTCGCATCAGCTTTATCAAGGTGCTGACGGGTACGCTTGAGCCGGGCCTTGAGCTGGTCAACGCGCGCACGCGCAAGGGCGACCGTCTGGCTCACCTGTATGTGATGTGCGGCCGCGATATGACTGAGGTTGGCCATGCCTATGCCGGCGACATCATCGTGGCGCCCAAGCTGGCTGCCGAGACGGGTGACACGCTCTCGATTACCGGCAAGGTCGAGGCTGCGGCGTTTAAGTTCCCCAACTCGCAGTACCGCATTGCCATCGAGGCCGAGAATCGCGGGGACGAAGAGAAGCTCTACACGTTTATCGAGAAGGCATGCAAGGCCGATCCGACCATGAGCATCGATCGTGACGAGGAGACGGGCCAGACTATCATCTCCGCCGTGGGTGAGGCGCAGGTTTCGGTGCTGCTCAACCGTTTGGAGGATCGCACCAAGGTCGTGGCCAAGAGCGTGCCGATCCGCATTCCGTATCGCGAGACCATCCGCCGCACGGCGAGCGCCCAGGGTCGCCACAAGAAGCAGACCGGTGGCGCCGGTCAGTACGGCGACTGCTGGCTGCGCGTGGAGCCGCTTATTGGGCCCGACGGCACGAGCGACGGCTACGAGTTTGTGGATGAGGTCGTGGGCGGCCGCATTCCGCGCTCGCTGATCCCCGCCGTGGACAAGGGCGTCCAGGAGACTATGAAGGACGGTATTATTGCCGGCTACCCGCTTACGGGCATTCGCGTGGCTGTGTACGACGGTTCGTATCACAGCGTCGACTCCAACGAGATGGCGTTTCGCGCGGCGGCTCGCATCGGCCTGCGCAAGGCATGCGCCGATGCCGATCCGGTGGTGCTGGAGCCCATCGAGGAAATCACGGTGACTATCCCCGAGAGCTACGCCGGCGCCGTGATGGGCGACATCTCGGCATCGCGCGGTCGCGTGACGGGCATGGAGACCGATGAGCGCGGTGACACCGTGGTTATCGCGCAGGCGCCTCTCGCCGAGCTGACGGATTACTCGACGCGTCTGCGCTCTATCACGCGCGGCACGGGTGACTTTACCATGAAGCCCGCTGGCTACGAGCAGGTGCCTTATGACGTTCAGGCCAAGCTGGTCGAGCGCTATGAGGAGGGTCGCGCCAAGTAGCGTGCGATTTTGTCTGCAATGTAGGTGCTGACGAAAAGGCCACCCTGGGTAACCGGGGCGGCCTTATTTGATTCCTTGGGGACGGAGAAAAACGGATCATTTTAGGCTTTGGGGCAGCTTGGTCGGTCCTAGTCTCCCGAGGCCTGGTTGCGGCCGGTAGCGTAGTCGATCTGCACGTGCGGCTGCAGGTTGTAGCAGTACACGTGGAAGCAGAGGGTCTTGCCGTGGTCCTCGACCGATTGCGCCTCAAGGCGCACGCCGCGGCAGACAAGCTCCTCTTCGTTATACATGGGCGTAACGCGATAGAGCACGTGGTTGCCCGTATCGCGAATATAGTTGAGAATCTGCTCTTCAAACGGTAGCATGCCCGTCTCGTTGAGATAACGCGTGCCGGTGAGGAGATTTTTGCGGTTGGCGTTTTCGCCGCAGAGCGACCAGGCGATAAGGTGGCAGCGATTGTAGAGGCTCTGGCCCGGAATAAAGTCGTAGCGCTGCTGGTGCCAACCGGCAGGATGGATACGCGAGATATCGCCGCGCTCGCCTTGACCGAGTGATTCGGGGCCCACGCAGGCGAGCGCTTTGCGGGTGCGGCCCAGGCTGTCAAGCTTGGAGAACTTCTTAAAGCAACCCTCTCCTGTAGCGCGCTCGTATTCATCGAGCGTGAATGATGGTGTGCCGAGCGGGTGCGTGCTGTCGGCGCGCAGGGCAACGTAGGGGTTGCCGGCGTAGTCGGGAATGCTGCTGAGATAAACACCGCGGGCGCGGTTGAGGTCGGGGTTTTCGACCTCGTCGATGGGGGTGGTGGAGCTGTCCTCGGAAGCGGCATCACCGGTGTCGGGTGCGGCGGATTCGGAGCCATCGCCGGAGTCCTGGCTGTTTTGAGAGTCCGAGGAGATCGCTGTCCCCGATTCGAGTCGGGCAACCAGATCTGCCTCGTTGTCGGTGCGGCTGGGACTCTCGTTTTGCTTCTCGGCCAGAGCTACCGCCTGTTCATCGCTTTGCGGCGACAGCAGCTTGGGAGCTCCGTCGAGCGATCCCGTAAACAGCGCAAACCCCAGCACCACGGCGGTGCCGATGGAAAGGACTTGCTTGTAGGCGGACTTGCGCGACATTGAGGCTCCTGGATGGACGGTTGGGAATCTACCAGTCTAGCAGGAGCCGGCAGGGGCCGTTCTATCGAACAAATACTTAAGATTTGGGACAAACACTACTGATTAATTTGTCCCGCGGTCTAGATCGAGGTGGAGTCGAGCCAGTTGAGCTTGCACTCGAGAATGCGCTGCTCGCCGGGTTCGCTGCTGCCGTCAAGTAGGGCGAGTAGCATCTCGGCTGCTTCGCGACCTTCCTGGTCGACGGGCTCGATGATGGTGGAGACAGTCGGCGTGGTGAGATTAGTCCAGTCTTCGCAGTTGAGTCCCAAAAGGCCGATTTGCTGCGGAAGCAGATGGGCCATGGGCTGAAGCGCCTTGTAGACGCGGGGGAGCGCCCATTGGTTTTGGACAAAGATGAGCGTACGCTTGGCGGGATTGAACTTGAATTTAAAGTATTCGGTGAGCTCGTTGATTGACGGCTTGTTGTGATCGATGGGAATCGCTTTGTAGAGTTGTCCGTTCGCTGCCAGTGCCTCGGCATACCCCTGAAAACGCTCCATGCGGGTGCGCATCTCGGTCATGTTGGCGGCAATGGAAAAGAAGTCTTCGTAGCCGGCGTCGAGGAGTGCCTGTGTGGCGTTGTACACGCCGTCGTAAAGGTTGGTTTTGATCCAGCTGGTACCTGGGCTATAGATGGCCGCATCGAAAAAGACGACCGGCTTGCCGGCGCGTCTAATGCGGTCGTGCACGGCTTTGAAGTTTGCCGTGGGCTGGATGATAAAGCCATCGACGCCCAGCGAGAGCATCTTGTCGACGTACATGAGCTCGGTCTCGGGGTTAAAGTTGCTCGTGCAAACGACCGTCTGGTAGCCCGCGGGGAGCATGACCTGCTCCATGCCATTGAGAACGAGCCCCGCCCATTTGTTGGTGTTATCCAAAATGATGATGGCGATGACGTGGGTTTGTTTGCCGGTGAGCGTTTGCGCCTGGGCATTGGGAACGTATCCGAGTTCCTTAATTACGCGCGCGATTTTGTTCTGCGTCTTCTCGCTAAGCTTTTCTCGTTTGTCGTTGAGGTAATACGAGACGCTTGCCGTCGAGGTTCCCGCCTCTCGAGCGACGTCTGCGATCGTAACGCGCTGTTTTGCCACAGCGACTCCTTCCGACAGATGAGCATTTTCCAACATGATGACTTTGAGTCTTGGTGGGGGATACGCTTCGGTGAGCGACCTTTTCCTTTCATATGAGTATGCAACAAATGCGGTATACGGGTGGGGTCGAAATTTGTGACCGGCATGCGCATCTGCCGTCTACCGAGAAAATCAAATACTTCTTGACTTTTGAAATCGAGGGTAAAATAGCAGGATTCATTTTTGGTTAAACGCATAACTAAATCGCATAACCAACGCTCTGACCTGCGCGTTTACCGAAATAAGCTGGCATTAAGAAAAACGAGCACCTATATTGGTCTTGTCGAAAAGACAGCAAGTCCAAACGGCAGGGGATGCTCCGGAGGCCTCCGCAAACGGTGTCTTGCGCACGCAACTCTATGAAAAGAGGGAAGCAATGAAGATCGTAGGCGTTGCCGCCTGTACCGTGGGTATCGCCCACACGTATATGGCCCAGAAGGCGATTCAGGATGAATGCGCCGCCCGTGGCATCGAGTGCAAGGTCGAGGCTCAGGGTGGCCTGGGTATCGAGAATGAGCTCACGCAGGAAGACGTGGACTCCGCCGACCTGGTCTTGGAGTCCGTCGACGTGGGTGTCGAGAACGAGGACCGTTTTGAGCAGAAGATGGCCGAGGGCAAGTTCCTCAAGGTCGGTACTTCCGATGTGATCGCCGATCCGGTCAAGATCATCGACCAGGCTGTTGAGATTATCAAGGCGACGGGTGGCGCCGTTGACGCGCCCAAGGCCGAGGCCAAGGCAGAGAAGAAGGCCGTCTCCGCTGCCCCGCAGGCCCCGACACCGGCGTCCAAGCAGTCTATCTTTGCCGATCCTGGCAAGACGCTGCTCAATGCATTCAATACAGGCGTTTCCTATTTTATCCCCATTGTCGTTATCGGTGGCGTGTTCCTCGCCTTCTCGTTGGCATCCGGTACCGCCGGCGCCAACGGCATGGAGGTTACGAATCCGCTGATGGTGAGCCTTAACACCATCGGCATGGCCGGCATCTCCATGATGATCCCGGTGCTTGCGGCTTACATCTCCTACTCGATGGCCGGCAAGCCCGCGCTCGCCCCCGGTTTTGTCCTGGGCTACCTGGTCAACAACGCAGTCGTTACCCCTAACGGCAACAGCGTTTCGACCGGCTTCTTGGGCGCCATGATCATGGCAGTTATCTGCGGCTACTTTGTCCGCTGGATGAAGACCTGGAAGGTCAACAACACCATCCAGACCATCATGCCCATCCTGATTATCCCGATTCTGACCTCGCTTGTCCTGGGCATGGCCTATATCTACATCCTGGCCACGCCGCTTGGCTTTGTGATGGACTGGCTCACCGGCGTGCTCGGCAGCCTGCAGGGCGGTTCCGCAGTTGTCCTGGGTCTGGTCATTGGCGTTATGACCGCCTTCGATATGGGTGGTCCCATCAACAAGACCGCCTCGACCTTCACCATGGCCATCATGGCCTCCGGCATCTACGGTCCTAATGGTATGTTCCGCGTCGCCGTTGCCGTTCCCCCGATTGCCTGTGGCCTCGCTGCGCTCATCGCCAAGAACAAGTTTGATGACGCTGACCGTCAGATGGGCATCTCCGCGCTGTTCATGGGCTGCATCGGTATTACCGAGGGCGCTATCCCCTTCGCGGTCAAGGACCTCGGTCACACCCTTCCCGGCATTTGCATCGGCTCTGCCGTGGGCGCGGCGCTTGCCGCCTTCCAGGGTATCGACTGCTACGTCCCGCACGGTGGCTTTATCGTCGCCCTTGCCACCAACAACGTCGCGCTGTTCTGCCTGGACATCGTGATTGGCTCCGTGGTCGCCGCTGCAATCCTGATTGCCATGAAGCCCACGCTCGACAAGCAGGCCAAGTAAACCTTTAAGGACTCCGCACAACCGCCCCTACACAACAAAATCCATCCGTACTGATAGGGCCCACATCTGGGTCCCAGGGAACTTTTGTCAAAAATCCTCTGGAGAAGGAGAACAAAATGTCCAACCTCACCATCCGCCAGGCCGTTCAGGGCATGCTCAAGCTGCAGGATAGCGGCGATCACGCAACCATGGTCGGCATTGGCCCCATGAGCCCCAACCTGATTCAGGCCGTGTTCGAGCTTGCCAAGGACGAGGATTTCCCGCCCATGTTTATCGCCAGCCGCAACCAGGTCGATATGGACGAGATGGGCGCCGGCTACGTCAACGGTTGGGATCAGACGCGCTTTGCCGCCGACATCAAGAAGGTTGCCGACGAGGTGGGTTACACCGGCCCGTACTACCTGTGCCGCGATCACGGCGGTCCGTGGCAGCGCGACGAGGAGCGTAACGCCCACCTGCCCGAGGACGAGGCCATGGAGCTCGCCCGCAAGTCCTTCGTCGCCGACATGGAGGCAGGCTTTGACCTGCTGATGGTCGACCCCACCAAGGACCCCTACCAGATCGGCAAGGTTATTCCGCTCGACGTGGTGCTTCGCCGCACGATCGATCTTATCGACTACCTTGAGCAGTACCGTCACGAGCATAACCTGCCCGAGGTCGCCTATGAGGTCGGTACCGAGGAGACCAATGGCGGCTTGACCTCTACCGATAAGTACGAGGAGTTCATTTCTCAGCTGCAGCCCGAGCTCGAGAAGCGCGGCTGCCCCATGCCCACCTTTATCGTCGGTCAGACCGGCACGCTTACCCGTTGGACCGAGCAGGTCGGCCATTACAACTTTAAGAACGCACGCGAGCTCGCCGATATGGCAAAGCGCTACGGCGTGGGCCTGAAGGAGCACAACGCCGACTATCTGGATGACGCAACGCTGCTCGAGCACATCCCGGCTCACGTGACGGCCTCCAATGTCGCCCCTCAGTACGGCACCGAGGAGACCCGCGCTTACCTCAAGCTCTGCGCTACCGAGCAGATTCTGGTCGACAACGGCCTGTGCGACGATCCCTCCGACCTGTATCACACGCTGCTGGTCAAGGCTATCAAGACCGAGCGTTGGCGCAAGTGGATGACCGGCGACGACGTTAACCTGCAGGTTGACGACATTCTGGCCGACGACGAGCTCAGCCTGAAGATTCTGGATGTCTCCGGCCACTACGCCTTTAACGATCCCGAGGTCAAGGAGCAGGTCGAGAAGCTCTATCGCAACCTCGCTGCCCAGGACATCGACGGCAAGCGCTTTGTGATTGAGCACATCAAGCGCCCGATCAAGCAGTACGTCGTCGGTCTTAACCTCAAGGGCGTCACGAGCCGTATCGAGAAGGCTCTCGAGGACTAGGTAGTTTTTCCTACGCGACGCCGGGCCTGGGGCATGTCCCAGCCGCAGGCCCGGCACATAGGACAAAGGGACGCCCTCTTTGTCCTATTTTTTGAGTTTTGGATTCCTCCGAAGGAGTTTGCACCATGAAGTTCTTTATCGATACCGCCAACCTTGACGAGATCGCCGAGGCTAAGAGCTGGGGCTGCCTTGCCGGCGTCACCACCAACCCGTCCCTGTACGCCAAGACCGGCGGCAAGCTGGCCGACTTTGAGCCTCACATGCTCAAGATCGCCGAGCTTTGCGAGGGCCTGCCCGTGTCCGCCGAGTCCACCGCGACCACTGCCGAGGGCATGATCGAGGAGGGCAAGCGCCTTGCCGCCCTCGCCCCCAACATTGTGGTCAAGCTCCCCGTTTGCGAGGCCGGCCTCGCCGCCTGTCGCGCGCTGGCCGATGCAGGCGTGCGCGTCAACATGACGCTCGTCTTCTCGCCGACGCAGGCCCTTATGGCCGCCAACGCCGGCGCTCGCTACATCAGCCCGTTTGTGGGACGCTTCGACGACATCGCCGAGGACGGTATTTCGCAGCTCGACAACGTTGTGACCTGTGTCAAGAACTATGACTGGACCGGCAAGAACGTCGACGACACCGTCGAGATTATCACCGCTTCGGTCCGCACGCCCAACCACGTGACCCAGGCGGCTCTTCTTGGCGCCGACATCGCGACCGTGCCCATGGCCGCTCTCAAGAAGTGCCTGCATCATCCGCTGACCGACCAGGGCCTCGCCTCTTTTGAGGCTGACTGGCAGAAGGTCGTCGCTCAGGCTTAACGAGTGGATTGCCCCGGCATCGTGTCATCCGGTGCCGGGGTTGTTCTCAAGAGAGGAATTCGTATGACCAACCAGGAGCTGGCGAAGGTCGCCAATGAGGTCAGGAAGGGTGTCGTGACTGCGGTTCACGCGGCCAAGTCGGGACACCCGGGTGGATCGCTCGGTGCTGCCGACATCATGACGTATCTGTACTTTGAGGAAATGAATATCGATCCTGCCGACCCTCACAAGGCCGATCGCGATCGCTTTGTGCTCTCCAAGGGTCACGCGGCGCCGGGCCTGTATTCGGTGTTGGCAAATCGCGACTATTTTCCCGCCGAAGAGCTCGAGACGCTCCGTCATATTGGCAGCCGACTGCAGGGCCATCCCAACATGAACGACACCCCGGGCATCGATATGTCCACCGGATCGCTCGGTCAGGGCATCTCTGCTGCAGTTGGAATGGCGCTTGCCGCTAAGCACTGGGGCGACGGCTACCGTGTCTACACGTTGCTGGGCGACGGTGAGTGCGAGGAGGGCCAGGTGTGGGAGGCAGCCATGTTCGCCGGCAACCACGACCTGGATAACCTCGTCGCTATCGTCGATCACAATGGCCTGCAAATTGACGGCAGTATCGACGAAGTTAACTCGGCTATGCCGCTTGCCGACAAGTTCCGCGCCTTTAAGTGGCATGTGATCGAGCTCGCCGACGGTAACGACATGGCGCAGATTGCCGCCGCCTTTGCCGAAGCTCGCAAAGTGAGCGACTCGCCCGTGGCCATTATCGCCGAGACGGTGAAGGGCAAGGGCGTCTCCTTTATGGAAAACCAGGTGGGCTGGCACGGCAAGGCACCCAACGATGAACAGTTTGAGCAGGCCATGGCCGAGCTCGCAGCAGCAGGGGAGGAGCTCTAATGGCAGACGTCAAGAAAGTCGCCACGCGCGTTAGCTATGGCGAGGCGCTTGTCGAGCTGGGCAATGAGCGCGACGACTTTGTGGTCCTCGATGCCGACCTGGCCGCCGCCACGCAGACCGGCAAGTTTAAGGCTGCGCACCCTGAGCGCTTCTACGATGCCGGCATTGCCGAGAGCAACTTGATGGGGCTTGCCGCCGGCATTGCGACCACGGGTCACGTCGCCTTTGCGAGCACCTTTGCCATGTTCGCTGCCGGCCGCGCGTACGAGCAAGTGCGTAATTCCATCGGCTATCCGCACCTCAACGTCAAAATCGGCGCCACGCATGCGGGTATCTCGGTCGGTGAAGACGGTGCCACGCATCAGTGCTGCGAGGACATTGCGCTCATGCGCACGATCCCGGGTATGACGGTAATCGTTCCCGCCGATGACATCGAGGCTCGTGCCTGTGTGCGCGCCGCCTATGAGTTTGAGGGGCCGGTCTACATGCGTTTCGGCCGCCTGGCAACACCGGTCATCAACGACCGCGAGGACTATGAGTTCAAGATTGGTCGCGGCGTGGTTGTGCGCGAGGGGTCCGATGTGACCATCATCGCTTGTGGCCTCATGGTCGCCGAGGCGCTTGAGGCTGCCGAGGCGCTCGCCGCCGATGGTATTGACGCCGAGGTCATCAACATGCACACGATCAAGCCGCTCGATGAGCGCCTGGTGGTTGCCAGCGCCAAGAAGACCGGTCGTGTGGTCACTGCCGAGGAGCATTCGATTATCGGTGGTCTTGGCGAGGCCGTGGCCTCGGTGCTCGCGGAGCAGCATCCGGTGCCGATGCGACGCGTCGGCGTGCGCGATGTGTATGGCGAGTCCGGCCCTGCGGTCGATTTGCTGCACAAGTACGGTTTGGACGCCGACGGCATCGAAGCTGCGGTCAGGTCTGTGTTGTAAGGAAGGTTTCCATGGGATTTGTATCTGCCAACCAAGTGACGATCGGGTATACCGCCGCCTCGCGTGAGGACGCCCTGCATTATTTGTCCGAGCAGGCCGTCGAGCTCGGCTTTGCCGATGACGCGTCTGCCGTAGAGGCTGCCTTTATTGCTCGCGAGAACGAGGCCGAGACCGGCCTTGTCGCCGGTTTTGCCGTTCCGCATGCCAAAAGCGACGCAATCCACACGCCGGGCGTTGCCGTGCTTAAACTGGCCGAGCCCGTTGAATGGCCGAGTTTTGATGGGGTGCCCGTTGATGTTGCGCTCGCGCTGTACGTGCCCGCCGGCGAGGCTGGAACCACGCACCTGCGCTTGCTCTCCAAGGCTGCCGTGATGCTGATGGATGCCGGCTTCCGTGACAAGGTGCGCGCGAGCACCGATCCCGTTGAGATTGCGGAGCTCATCAATAGTGGACTCGAAGACTAGAACGGTCATCCCGTTCAATCAAACGATCCTTCTCCAAGGAAAAGGGCCGCGGCGCCATATAGGTGTCGCGGCCCTGTTTGCGTTTCTCCAGATAAAACCTGCCAAAATAAACCTGTCCCTTTTTGGCAGGTTAATCGGGGACTATTTCACCGCAACTTAGGGCACGGTTAGGAAGTGTGCACCTTAAAGAGTGGAGCCCATGATTAGAGAGGTCGCGCTCGTCTCTCTAAATGTCTCTCTAAAGAGAAGGTTGGTTAGAGAGATAGCATTAGGCAATCTAGCAGCGAATTCGATACATCTCTCTTAATGTCTCTCTAAAACAAGGCGCTTATCTCTCTAAAGTTAGAGAGATAAATCTATTGTTTTAGAGAGACGGAATGCCAAAATTCGTCCGTCAGCTACCATCTGCCAAAAATGGCGGATAAAGGGCTCATCGAAGTAATGGGTTCGTCGACGAGCCGCAACTGCCGCTATCGGAAGAAGTGGATGCAGCCGAGTCGCCCCTCTTGTGTCTCTCGAAGTTTGATGGGTGCTAGAGGGGCGACTGCCTCGCGATATTTTCCCAAGATAAAATCTGCCAAAACAAACCTGTCCCTTATTGGCAGGTTAGTTAACGCAGTGCAGGTTGAGCATATGCGAGCGAGCGGGCTCCGGGTGCGGTAAGGTGACGTGAAACAAGCGGGCGCTGACCTTTTGGTCGCGCCCGTGAAGTTGAACGTCAGATTGCCGTGCCCGGGGCCTGCGCAGCGCCGAGCGGTTACGCCGTTTGTAAAACGGCGTAGCCTAAAGATTCATGGCACCGTGAATGTAGGGGGTGACCTCGGGGGAGATATGGTCGCCGCCCAGCTCGCGCAGCGCGGACTCGATAACGGCGGGCAGCGGGGTCTTGCCCTTGTCGTCGATGGCGGCACCGCCGAGGGCGGCAATCTTGGCAACATCTGCGGGTGCGGCCTCGATATGCATGCAGCCGCCGATCAAGCGCGCGCGTACCTGTGCCAGATCAAGATCGTGCAGGTAATCCTCGCAGGCGCGGATTAAATCGACCTTCTCGCGCGTAAGCTCCTCGCCCGTGGGAACGCGCGTGGCAAGACATGCTCCCGCCGGCAGGTTCCAAACGGGATAGCCCCATGCGCGCAGCAGCTCGCGCTCTTCGTCCTTGGTAAAGCCGACCTCCATGAGAGGGGAGCGTACGCCGAGCTCTTTTGCCGCGCGCATACCAGGACGGTAGTCGCCGCGATCGCTTGCATTGCTGCCATCGATGACGGTGGGAAAGCCGAGCGACTTGGCGTGGTTGACGATGGCGGTAAAGCCGGCGTGCTTGCAATGGTAGCAGCGATTGGCATCGTTACAGGCTACCTGGGGGAGCTGCAGCTGATCGACCGAAAGATTGAGCACGGGGAGCTTAAAATGCGCCCCTTCATCAGCTTGCCCATCAACGGACTGCTCAAACGAAGTCTGTTCGGGCGTGCCGATGAGCGGCGTGGTGAGATGGACGAGGAGGGTATTGGTAGGCATGATGCGGGCGCAGACCGCGGCCAAAAAGCTGCTGTCGACACCACCGGAAAAGCCGATGGCGACGCGTCCGTATGCCAAAAGCAGCTGCTCGAGTGCTGCGAGTTTGTCCTGAAGCTCCTCTGCGGGTGCGGCGGTGTCTGAAAGCATGAAAGTTCCTTACAGTTATTAAAGCTCGGATGAAACTATAATCCCACCGAGCTGCTTGTCATAAGACTTCCAGCTATGTAACGAAAGTGCAATATGCTATATACGTTATATACAAGTTTGTAAGTGCGGTAGAGTGGTAGTAACACAATCCGGCGAGGGGGACCGATATGATCAAGGCTGTTATTTTTGACATGGATGGAACGCTGGTCGATACCGAGCGTTTGGGGATTAGGGCCTGGAAGGCAGGCGCCGCTGAGCTGGGGCTCGCGATTGATGATGCGCTGATCCATCAGTTTATCGGTCGCACGCTACCCGATGTCATGGACATTCTCGATAAGCATTACGGCAGCCACGAGACCGCCGAGGCGATCTATGTCCGCCACAAGGAGATTCGCGACGAGATGGTCAAGACCGATCTGGAGCTTAAGGCCGGCGCTGCCGAGTGCATAGGCGAGCTGTTGGCTGCGGGCTATCACGTAGGCCTTGCAACGTCATCGCGCCATGTTACGGCCGAGCGCAACCTTAAAGCATTCGGCCTCTTTGACAAGTTTGAAACGGTGACCTGCGGCGAGGACGTCGTGCATGGCAAGCCCGATCCCGAGATGTATCTGCTTGCCTGCGAGCGCGCGGGTTTTGCCCCCGAGGAATGTGCCGTGGTCGAGGATTCGCGCAACGGCTGCGTCTCGGGCATTACGGCCGGCTGCCATGTCTTTGCCGTTCCCGATATCGTGCCGCTGCCGCAAGACGTGGTGGATGGCTGCGAGGCCGTGCTCGATACGTTGTTCGACCTGGCGGCGGCGGTCAAGGCCGCGCGCTAGACAATTGCGGCGTTGAAACGAGCAATTGCCCACGTTTGCGCCTAAGCAAAAGGGGCCCGGCAATGGTCGGGCCCCTTTTGCTTAAGCGGCGACATAGCATACTTGCGGGCGTGCTACAGATACGCACCGAGGTTGATGGCCGTGGCGTCGGTCTGGGTGCTTGCCTGGGTGCTGGCGCGCTCCAGTAGGAACGGACGTACCAGTTCTTGGCGGTTGATATCCTCGGCGGCGGTGACTGCGGTGACGGTGCGCGCGGCAGAGCCGATGTGGACGTGCTTGGTCTTTGCCGGGGCCTTGTTCTCGATTTGCTCCATGAGCAATTGAACGCCCTTGCGGCCAATCTCGTAGCCCGGGGGCGCTACCGTAGTGAGCGGGACCGATCCGCTCCAAGCGAGCGGGTTGCCATCGCAACCTGCTACGCGTACTTCCCCGGGGACGGCGATGCCTTTGTCGACCAGCGCCGAGATAGCGCCCGAGGCCAGCACGTCGGTCAGACCGACGACAAAATCGGGGCGTTCGTCGGCGGGGCGCGCGGCGATTTGGGCGCCGATGCCGTAGCCGTCGGCGGCGGTATTCCATTCGCCGGCGTCGATGACTTCGATCTTGATATCGGGGTGTAGAGCGAGCGCTTTATGAATGCCAAGGACGCGCAGGGTGAGTTGCATAAATGCTGCTCGGCCGACGACGACAATATGGTGTGCGCCGCGGGCGATGGCGAGTTCGGCAATGATGCGACCCTGGGCCTCGTTGTCGGCCGCTACGTAGTAGCCGGGCTCGGAGCAATGGATGTCCAGGTGGACGATCGGCACGGGCATCTTGGCCATGACGGGGTGCCAGTCGGGGGATGCCATGGGCTGAACCATGACGCCGGACATCTGGGTGCCCATAAAGTAGCGCAGGTAATGGTCCTCGAGAATATCGTCGTTATCGGCGTTGGCGATGAGCAGGTCGTAGCCGTGCTTGCGGGCCTCGTTGTGGGCGCCGCTGGCGATTTGGAGCGAAAAGCCGTGGTCGAGACGGGGGAGCACCAGGCCAAAGGACTTGGTGGCGCCGCCCGCGAGCTGACGAGCGCTTTGGTTGGGCAGGTAGCCCAGTCGATTGATGGTTTCGTTAATGAGCTTGAGGGTCTCGGGACGCAACTTTTCGGGATGGTTGAGCGCGTTGGAAACCGTGCCCAGCGAAACCCCGGCTTCGCGCGCGACGTCGCTGATTTTAACCTTTGCCATAGCGGCCCCTTTGATGCGTTTCAAGTACAAGCCAGATTGTAGCATCCTAAACCTACCAAAAAGGGACAGGTTTATTTTGACAGGTTTTATCTGGGGAAACGCCGTTGCCAGCGCGACCAGCACGAAGGGGCAGGCACCTTTGTGCTGGTTTGGACCGGCTGGACGTGTGTGCATCGGGTGGTATCTAAGTTGAGATACCACTTCTGGTATATCAGCTTGTGCTTGCGTGAGTACAATACTCGAACGTTATACGTCTCAGCGCCCCTTGTGCGTGGACGTCTTGCAGTCACGCGAACGAAGGGATTTATCCTATGTGCGGAATTGTCGGCTACACCGGCTCTGATATTGCAAAGAACATCCTGGTTACGGGCCTCAAGCGTATGGAGTATCGCGGCTATGACTCCTCGGGCGTCGCGCTCGAGGTGGGCGAGGGTGCCGCGGCGCACCTCGACGTCATCCGCCGCGTGGGCAAGGTCGCGGGCCTGGAGAGCGAGCTTTCCAACATCGACAGCGACGCTACCTGCGGTATCGGCCATACCCGTTGGGCCACCCACGGCAAGCCCTCCGTCGTTAACGCTCACCCCCACACCAGCTGCGACGGTCGTATCGCCATCGTCCACAACGGCATCATCGAGAACTTCGCCGAGCTGCGCGAAGAGCTGGAGGGCCGCGGCCATCACTTTAAGAGCGAGACCGATACCGAGGTCTTCGCGCATCTGATCGAAGAGGCTTATGCCGAGACGCACGACCTGATGGCCTCCGTGCGCGAGGCTTGCACCCACGTGGTCGGTGCCTATGGTCTGGCCGCCGTGTGCGCTGACGAGCCCGGCGTGATCGCCGTGGCCCGCAAGGATTCCCCGATCGTGGTCGGCGCGGGCGAGACCGGCGCCTATGTCGCCTCCGACGTCATCGCGCTCATCGACGCAACCCGCGACGTCGTGGTGCTCGAGGACGGTCAGTTTGCCAAGCTCACGCCCGCAGGCGTCGAGTATACCGACGAGGCCGGCAACGTGATTGAGCCCAAGGTCACCCACATCGACTGGGACCTGGACATGGCAGAAAAGGGCGGTTATCCCGACTTTATGCTCAAGGAAATTCACGAGCAGCCGCGCGTCGTGCGCGACACGCTGGTCGGTCGTATGACGCCGGCCGGCGAGCTCGACATCGACGAGCTGGGCCTTTCGCTCGAGGAGCTCAACGACATCGACCGCGTCTACGTAATCGCCTGCGGCACCAGCTATCACGCCGGCCTCATTGCCAAGAATCTCATTGAGGGCTGGGCTCGCATCCCCACCGAGGTGGAGGCGGCCAGCGAGTTCCGTTATCGCAACCCCATCATTACGCCGACGACGCTTGTCGTTGCCGTGTCCCAGTCGGGCGAGACGGCCGATACCCTTGCCGCCATTCGCGATGCGCGCATCAAGGGTGCCAAGGTCTTCGGCATCACCAACGTGGTGGGCAGCCCCGTGGCGCGTGAGAGCGACGGCGTCATCTACACCAAGGCCAACAAGGAGATCGCGGTCGCCTCGACCAAGAGCTTCATCGGCCAGGTCGTGAGCCTTACGCTTTTGGCTCTGCTGCTGGCGCAGGTCAAGTACCGCTTGACCACCAAGCAGGCGCGCATGCTGTTCCGCGAGCTTTCCGATACGGCCGAGCAGATCCAGTGGATTTTGGATACCCAAACCGAGGCCGTGCATGAGGCCGCCCTGCTGTGCAAGGACGCGCAGTCGGCGCTGTTCGTGGGCCGTGGCATGGGCGCCGCTATTTCCTACGAGGGCGCGCTCAAGCTCAAAGAGGTCAGCTACCTGCACGCCGAGGCCTACGCCGCCGGTGAGATGAAGCACGGCCCCATCGCCCTGATCGACCCGGGCTTCCCTGTCATCGCTGTGGCCACCAAGAGTGCCACCTACGACAAGACCGTGTCGAACCTTATGGAGTGCAAGGCGCGCGGCGCCAAGGTCATCGTCGTTGCCACCGAGGGCGACGAGGAGATCAACAAGATCGCCGACTGCATCATCCGCGTGCCAGCAGTCCGCGACGTGTTCAGCCCCATCACGGCGAGTGTCCCGCTGCAGCTGCTCGCCCGCGAGGTCGCCATCCTGCGCGGCTGCGACGTCGACCAGCCCCGTAACCTGGCGAAAAGCGTTACTGTCGAGTAGTTGGTTCCGCCGTTCTAGCGACTAAGGCCCGGCTCCGCATTTGACGGAGCCGGGCCTTGTTGCATTTGCACAGATAAAACCTGCCAAAATGAACCTGTCCTTTTTTGGTAGGTTAGCGGAGCTTGCTGGTCTCGAAGTACTCGGGGAACTGGTCCAGGACCTCGGTTTGGTTGCGGAACATCATGTGCAGGTGCTTGCTGACCAAAAAGCTCGCTTCGATGGGGTCGCGACCGGCGATAGCGCGGCGAATCTGCTTGTGCTCGTTCACGATGTCCTGATTGTCGAGAACCTGCGTGGCAGCGCGCAGCCAGCGGAAGCGCTCAAGGTCGGCATTGGTCTCTTCGAGCCACGACCACACGGTGCTGCGACATGCGATGCTAAAAATCATGTGATGCATGAGGTTGTCGCTCAAAAAGAAGCCGATGCGATCCTCCTCGGCCATGGCCTTTTCCTGCAGCACGATGGCGCGGTCGAGCTGCTCGATGCCGGCCGACGTGGCGCGCGCACAGCACTCCACAATCACCTGCTTTTCCAGATGCTCGCGGATGTAACAGGCACTCTCGGCAAGGGTGAGGTTGATGGGTGAGACGTAGGTGCCGCTCTGGGGCACGGTGCGCACCAGGCCTTCCTGCGCCAAGCGAACCAAAGCCTCGCGCACGGGCGTGCGACCCATGTCCAGGTCATCGCAAAGCTGCTTGACGCCCAGCTTTTCGCCCGGCTTGTAGTCCAGGTAGACGATTTTGCGTCGAATGGTGTGGTAGGACTGGTCCTGTAGGCTCGTTTCCTGCTCGCCGACGTGCATCGATTCTTCCATAGCGCCTCGCAACTGTTCTATCAAACTCATATGTCAGTTGTTAATTATGCCGCGAATCAGCTCTCCGCGGTGGGTAATTCGGCTGTTGCCTGAGAACTATAGCGGCATCTTAGTCTGTGTTTGCGCAAGGCTGTGCTCAATGTTGCCGTATCATAAGCCGTCGCAAACGTGAAATAGAAAGAAGGAATCCCATATGCAACTGGCAAATATCGTACGCGAGCGCTGGAAAGGCGTCTTGTTCTGCCTGATCATCGCCATTCCCGCGACGTTGCTCGGCAAACAGGTTGAGGTGGTCGGCGGTCCGGTATTCGCCATCCTCTTTGGCATGGTCCTGGCGCTCGTCTTTCCCAAGAATCGTCGCGAACAGCTCGCCGCCGGCGTCACCTATACGTCCAAAAAAGTCTTGCAGTACGCGGTTATCCTGCTTGGCTTTGGCATGAACCTCTCCCAGATTCTGTCCAAGGGCGCCCAGTCGCTGCCGATTATCGTGGCGACAATCTCGACCTCGCTTGTCATCGCCTTTGTGCTCTGCCGCGTTATGAACGTGCCGGGTAAGATCGCGACGCTTGTGGGCGTGGGTTCGTCGATTTGCGGCGGTTCTGCCATCGCCGCGACCGCGCCCGTCATCGACGCCGACGATCACGAGATTGCCCAGGCCATTTCGGTCATCTTCCTGTTTAACGTTATCGCGGCGCTCGTGTTTCCAACGCTCGGCGGCATGCTCGGGCTGACCAACGAGGACTTTGGCCTGTTTGCCGGCACCGCCATCAACGACACCTCGTCCGTAACGGCTGCGGCGAGCGCTTGGGACAGCATGCATCCCGGCGCCAATGTGCTCGAGAGCGCCACGGTGGTCAAGCTCACCAGGACGCTGGCCATTATTCCCATCACGTTGGTCCTCGCATGCTGGCAGATGCATCTGGCGCGCAAGGACGGCGGCGACGCTAAGAGCACGTTCTCGCTTAAACGCGCGTTTCCCATGTTCGTGCTGTTCTTTGTGCTGGCGAGCGTGATCACCACGGTGCTTCAGCTTCCCGCGTCCTTTACGGCGCCCATCAAGGAGCTGTCGAAGTTCTTTATTGTGATGGCCATGGCGGCTATTGGTTTTAATACCGATATCGTCGAGCTGGTCAAAAAGGGCGGCAAGCCCATCGCGCTGGGCTTTTGCTGCTGGATTGGCATTGCGTGCATGAGTTTGGGAATGCAACACGTGCTGGGAATCTGGTAGAGAAGTAGCTTATTTGCGTGCTGCGTGCTGGTGAGCGCATTCTCACGGTGGAGCGATAGGAGCTCTTGCGGGTATGGCTTGTCCGCAGGTTTATAAGTCCCGAAGAGCTCTTATCGCCCCGCCAGGATGGCGATGCGGGGCAACACCTATACTCGCAGGACGGCGCTTTCTGCCCTATAGTGTTTGGTGAGCAATATCGTTCAATTTTGAAACACTCGGTCGTGCGACCGTCGGCGGTTGCACGTCGCCGCGGACAGGGGCAAATCATGGATAGCAATGCCAAGCTGAACATCTTGACCGATGCCCTAGCTGCTGCCGGGGCCTCGGCATTGGCAATCGATGCGCGTGGGGACGTCGCGATCTCGACCATGAATGACGCGGCGCTTGAGCGGGATGTGGCGGCTTTTGTCGCTGAGCGTCTCGACCGTATAGGAGACGGCGCGCGTCTGGTTATGGGGCGTGAGGGTACGCGCCTGAGCCTGACCGTTCGCCCCACCGACAAAGAGGGCGGGAGGCTTTGGGTCGTTGTGGTCCGCGAGGTGCGCGGTGCCGCGGCGCATGCGGGCATCGAGTGGCTCAACGCCGACGAAGTTGAGGTCCGCTATGAATCGAGCGCGTACGGCATCGTTGAGGGGGCGGCCTCGGTGGCTGTACCGGTTACCGAGAGCTATGCGCGCGGCGTGCCCCTTATGCTCGAGGGCGAGCTGGGAGCGGGTCAGGTCGAGATTGCCAAGCGCCTCTATCTGGATGGCCCTTTTGTCGATCAGCCCTTTGTTTCCGTCGCGCTCGATGAACTCACCGATCGCGGTTGGCGCCATGTGCTCAAAAGCTCCGAATCGCCGCTGTTCCAAACGGGGCTGACCCTTTGCATTGAGGGCTGGAATGCGGTTGGCCCCCAGCGCCTCCGCGAGCTGGTCTCCACGATGGCTGACACCGCGTTGGCGACGCGCTGCCATGTGGTGCTGACGGCGAATGACATGCCGGGCGGTAGCGAAAGTGATCAAGCCGCCTTTGTGACCGAACGCTTCGCCTGTGCGGTGAGCGTGGCGCCGGCAATCGTCGAGCAGGGGGCCGCGTCGACGAAGGTCGCGCGCTATTTGGAATATCTCGCTGATGTATTTGGGACGGCAGCGCCCACGCTGTCTGCCGCGGCGACGAAGACGCTCGATGCTTACCGCTGGCCGCGCAACTATCTGCAGCTCCGCGAGGTCTCGGAACGACTGTATATATTGGTGGGGGCGGGCACGGTGGACCGCGCTGTGGCGGAGGAAGTGCTCGCCCAAGAGGACGTGATTAAGACCGCAGCCTTTGGCGCCCCGACGCTCGAAAGCGACCTGTATATCCTGCGACCGCTGGCCGATACCGAGCGAGATATCGCGCATCTGGTTGTAGATCATCTCCACGGCAACCGAACCCGTGCGGCGGAGGTACTGGGCATAAGCCGTACAACGCTGTGGCGCTTGCTGAAGGACGATGACCGTTGAGCGAGGCGCCCGTGACCGCGCGCGACGCGTGTGCTACAGTCCAAAGCGTTATTGTTTCGATTTGGTTACGGCGTGCGAGGGCATATGGCTGAGACTTCAAAACCGAGCCGCAGAAGGCGGAGTGCCGCGCCGGTCAACCGACGCACGACATCGGTGACGTGGGGTAAACACGCCTCGGGGTTTGATGGCTCGTTCAAGCGCACTAAATACGGCTATCCTTCGGCAAGCGCCCGCTTGGCAATGCAGGCAGAGTCCTCGCTGTGGGGCCGCAAACGCGTGGTGGGCTCAAAGCTCAAGCACGACGGAACGCTCGGTTACATCAGCCGCGGGGCGGCTCGCCGCAGTGGACTCAATCCGGCTGGTTGGCATCGTTATGTTCCGATCGTGGCCGTCGTTGCAGTGATCGTCATCGCACTCGCTGCGCTTGGCTACGCCGGCGGTGGCGCCAACTTGGACGCAGTGTTTAAATCGCCCGAGCTCGCGCATGCAGGCACAGAAGTTATCGAGGGCGCTCAGACCCAGACAGGCGTCGCGCCCCAGCGCGGCATCGTCGCGGCGGCCACCACCATCGCCGATGCTCAAAAGGACGAAGACAAGCAAGGCGACGACGCCGAAACGACCCAGACAAGCGAAGCGACGACAACTCAAATATCAACATAGCTTGCCGGCAGAAGGGGACGTTCCTTTTCTGCCGGCAGTTTGGGACACTCCTGCGCTACTTGACGTACACCACGTTGTTGCGGCGCGGTTTTGCCTCGGGTAGCGTGTCCTCGGCGTAGCCAAGAATGCAGTTACCGACACCGCGCAGGTTGCCGTCGGCGGGCAGGCCCCAGCTGGCCAGCAGCTCCAGGCCCTCGGGCGAGTCAAAGACCTCATGCGCGCGGTGAATCCAGCACGAATCGACAGCCAGTGCATAGGCGGCGTTGAGCAAGTTGCCCATGGCGAGCGAGCCGTCTTCCAGATGTGTGGGCACGCTGCGGTCAACCAGCACCACCACAACGGTCTTGGCGCCATAGAAGGGGTCGCTGTTGCTGTCCATGACCTGGGCGTTGAGCTGTGAGAGACGCTCGACGGTCGCGGGGTCGGTGACGGCGACAAACGTCACCGGCTGGCGGCCCATGCCGCTCGGTGCATATTGGCCGGCTTCGATAATCCGTGCAAGCTTTTCGGCCTCGACGGGACGATTGCTGTATTTGCGGCAGCTGCGGCGGTGAATGAGTGCTTCGATAGTCTCCATGGTGTCTCCTTGCGGTGGCGTTGCAGATGCCCCGTTCATACCCGTCGAGCTTAAACGATAGACGGTCAATTGCCCGGCCAAAAGGATAGATTCCAATTGGGAAAGTAGGTTTGCATAAAAGTACCTTCAGAATGTGACAAACAAATGGGATGGTTAAACGTTTTATCCCGTCTACCCTGCGCTTTTTTACCACTTGCCTAAATGACGAACGCATAACCTTTGATAAAGGTTTTACTAAAGGAGTACCAACGTTTATCAATGCGCCGTGGTGGCGCCGGGCCAGGAGGTAACATCATGTTCCAGGCTGGAGATGTCGTCGAGACCGATTTCGAAGGATTTCTGAAGCTGCTGCGTTCCAAGACGCGCGCTTTCGTGTCGATCAACGATCACGAGTACTACATCACGCACACCGATGGCTATTGGCGTGTTCAGGATTGCGAGGCCCTCAACGACAAGGGCCACTTTACTGACTGCTCCGAGCTGGTCAACACGGTCTGCGAGGTCGTCGAGCTGCCGTGGATTGCCGGCAAGAGCCTGCATGACAGCTTCTCGGGTGCTACGGTCTATGAGGCCGTCGCTGCTTAACAGCCAACACTCGATATTCTCTCGCAACCGCCGGCGCCGCCCCCGCGCCGGCGGTCTTTTTTGTCGATATGCTTATGTAGAGCCGACCATAAACAACGAGCTTGTTGACGATAGTCAAAACTCGGACTAATGTAGAGATATTAATTGGTCAAAACTCGGACTATCGAATGGTGGGAGAGATGAATAGTGCAGTTAGCCCGGTCGATTTCGACCGGATGCTCAACGGGCTTGACCGTATCTATTCGGAGTTCGCGCGCGCCTGCGGTCTTTCGGACTGCGCCTACTGGATGCTCGTCGACACGAGTGCGGCGGGCGGAAGCGTTGCCGTGAGTCGGCTGACGAGTGAATGGTTCTACAGCAAACAGACCATCAATTCGGCGATCAAGACGCTTAGGGCGCGAGGGCTTGCGACGTTGGAGTTTGCCGAGGGCAGTCGTAAGAACAAGGTTGTGCGACTGACCGAAGAAGGCGTGCAGTTTGCCAAGCGCTACGCGTTGCCGGCGCAAAAAGCCGAGCAACAGGCATTCGAGGCGCTCGAGCCGTGGGAACAGCGCGAGATCATGCGCTTGGTCGGTAAGTTCTCCCATGTTCTTAACGAAGAGTGCGAGGCATTTAAACGGCAAGTGGCCGCCGAGAACGAGGCTGACGATAAGGGCGAGGGGGACACATGCGACTCTTAATGAGGTTTATGAGGCCGTACCGCGGTCTGATTGCGGTGACGCTGTTTGCGGTGCTGATAGATAACGTCGGTACGCTGTTGGTTCCCACGATGCTGGCGAACATGGTCAACACCGGTATTACCACGGGCGACATCGACTATATTTTACGCAACGGCCTGTACATGCTTATCGCGACCGGCATGGCCAGCGGCGGCACGGTGTTGGGCTGCTATCTTTCGGCGCGCCTGGCCGCCAACGTGGCCTGCGATATCCGCAATGCCGTGTACGACAAGTCGCTCGAGCTGTCCGCCAGCGACTTTGAGCGCTTTGGCACGGGTTCGATGATCACGCGCTCACTCAACGACATCAACGTGATTCAGCAAGCTGTCCTTCAGACGATTCAGTTGGTGCTGCCGGTGCCGTTCTTGGCCGTGGCAGGCATCATTTTTGCTTGGTTCATCGATCCCGCCATGGGCACGCTGCTTGGTGTGGTCGTTGCGATCGTGCTGGTGGCGGCGGTCTTTACGGTGGCTAACGCCGCGCCGATCTTTATGCGCCTGCAGAGCTTTATCGACCGCATGAACGTGGTGCTGCGCGAGAACATCGTGGGCGTGCGCGTCATCCGCGCATTTAACAAGGAGCGCCACGAGGAGCAGCGCCTGGACGAGGTGTTTAGCGATTACGCGGCCAACGCCATCAAGGTCAACCACCTGTTTGTGGGTCTCGACAGTTCCAGCTTCTTTTTGATGAATATCGCCGAGGTGGCGGTGCTGTGGGTGGGCGGCAACCGCGCGGGCGTCCACGCCATGCAAATCGGCAGCATCTCGGCCGTGTTGGAATACGCGATCTTGATCCTGTTCTTTGTGATGATGGCGCAGATGGTGATTCTGACGCTTCCGCGCGCTGCGGCGTGCCTCAACCGCGCGCAACAGGTGCTCGAAATCGAGCCGAGCATCGTGGACGGCAAGGCAACGCTGGGCGACGGGGCGCCTGAGTCCGCAGATGGTGCCGACGCGGTTGCCGTGTTCGACCATATGTCGTTCCGTTTTGACGATGCCGACGAGGATACCCTGTGCGACCTGAGCTTTGCCTGTCGCCGTGGCCAGACCACGGCGATTGTAGGCTCAACGGGCTCGGGCAAGTCAACGGTGGCCAAGCTCTTGTTGCGTTTCCACGATGCCACGAAGGGCGCCATTCGCCTGAACGGCGTTGACCTGCGCGACCTTTCGCAAGGTGAGATTCGCGGGCATATCGCTTACGTGCCGCAGAAGGCGTGGCTGTTCTCGGGTACGGTGGCGAGCAACCTGCGCTTTGGCAACGAGGGCGCGACCGAGGCTGACATGCTCCATGCGCTGGAGGTTGCCCAGAGCACCTTTGTGCTCGATCAGCCCCAGGGGCTCGATACTCCGGTATCCCAGGGCGGCACGAACTTCTCGGGCGGTCAGCGCCAGCGCCTGGCGATCGCCCGCGCACTCATGAAGCATGCCGATCTATATATCTTCGATGACAGTTTTTCGGCCCTGGACTTTAAGACCGATGCCGCCCTGCGCCATGCGCTGCAGGACGAGACGCGCGATGCCGCGGTGCTCATCATCGCGCAACGTATCTCGACTATTTTGCATGCCGATCAGATCGTGGTGCTCAAAGACGGCGAGATCGTGGGCCTAGGCACGCACGACGAGCTCATGGAAACCTGCGAGGTGTACCGCGCTATCGCGGAATCGCAGATGAAGGGAGGTGAGTAGCATGACCGAGGAGCTCAAGAAGCAGGGCGGCGTTGATGACGCCGCTGCCGCGGGACTGGTCGAGGAAACGGCTGCCGTGGCACCCGAGCTGGATGACGCCGCCAAGGCTGCAGCCGAGCGCGAGGCTCGCCGCCAAGCGCTCTACGAGGAAAACGAACGTGCCGAGGACGAGCGCGCCCGCGCCGAGGCAGAGCGTATGCGCGACGTGGACGATGAAGACGAGGACGAGACGCCTCGAGATACCTGGGCGACGGTGCGCCGCCTGTGGAGCGAGGCTGCCGGCGACCATTGGCGCTTCTATATCGTGTTCGCGAGCATTGTGTTCTATGCCATCTTTAACACTGCTGCGCCGGCATATAGCGCCCGCGTGATCGATGAGCTGTGGAGCCACATTCAGGTGGCGTTTGCCAACGACACCACCTTCAACATCACCTGGGAGAACTGCGGCAGGACCATCTTCATCTACTTTATGATCTGGACGGCCGCTGCCTCGTTCTACGCGCTCCAGAGCTTTTTGATGTCGAGCGTTGCCGAACGCCTCAACCTGTGCCTACGCAACCGCATCGCACAAAAGCTCAACCGTCTGCCGCTTGCCTTTTTTGACGCGCATCGTCCCGGTGAGGTCGTCAGCCGTGCGACCAACGACTTGGACAAGATGTCCGAGAGCATGCAGCGCGGCTTGCTGCAGCTTCTGGTGTCGATCGGTACCGTGGTGGGCGCCGTGAGCGTGATGTTCGTGTTTAGCGTGCCGCTCACGCTCGTCTTTTTGTTCTTTACGGCGTTGTCGCTGCTGGTGACCAAGGTGGTCTCGCGCCGCACGCATGACGTAACCGGTGAGCGCCAAGAGTGGGTGTCCAAGATTACGAGTGCGGTCGAGGAAGGCTACTCGGGCCGTCTGGTGATTCGCGCGTTTAACCGCGAGCGCCAAAGTTCTGCCGAGGTGCACCAGGCCTCGGGCGAGCTGGCACGCGTGAGTGCCAAGGCCGACTTTATGATTAACGCCGTCGGCCCCGCGGTGCGCTTTATCGGCCGCCTGGCACAGATCGTGATTGCGATTGTGGGCTGCAGTATGCTGGTTGCCGGCCACATGACCGTCGGCGTGTTCCAGGCGTTCTTCCAGTTTATCTACGAGGCATCTGAGCCCATGACGCAGCTGTCGTTTACCTTCAACTCGCTGCAGAGCGCGCTGGCGAGTGCGGAGCGCGTGTTCGACCTGCTCGATGAGCCCGAGATGGAGGCCGATCCGCTGCCGGACGAGGCCGCCAAGCTGCCGGGCAAGGTCGAGGGCCGTGTCTCCTTTGAGCATGTGCGCTTTGGTTATTCGCCCGACAAGCCGCTTATGCGCGACGTGTCGTTTACTGCCGAGCCGGGCCAGAAGATCGCGGTGGTGGGAACCACGGGCGCAGGCAAGACGACGCTCATCAACCTGCTCATGCGCTTCTACGAGATTGACGGCGGGCGTATTACGCTCGACGGCGTGGATACGAGCCGCATGGATCGCGGCGAGCTACGTCAGCAGTTTGGCATGGTGCTGCAAGACGCCTGGCTATTCGATGGCACGATTGCCGAAAACATCGCCTACGGCTGCCCCGAGGCAACGCGCGACGAAATTGTGGCCGCCGCTCGTGCCGCGCAGGTCGACTTCTTCGTGCGCACCATGCCGCAGGGCTACGACACGCGCGTGGCCAACGATGCCGAAAGCATCAGCCAGGGCCAGCGTCAGCTGCTGACCATCGCACGCGTGCTGCTCAACAACCCGGCGATTCTCATCCTGGACGAGGCGACCTCAAGCGTGGACACGCGTACCGAGCTTGCCATCGGCCGTGCCATGGACGCGCTTATGCGCGGGCGCACGAGCTTTGTGATCGCGCACCGTTTGTCGACGATCGTCGATGCCGACCTGATCTTGGTCATGGACCACGGCAATATCATCGAGCAGGGTACGCATAAGGAGCTGCTGGCTGCCGAGGGTGCCTACGCCGACCTCTATCTGAGTCAGTTCGCATAATGTGACAAAGGGACAGTCCCGCATGTCACATCAAAAGGAATGGCGCGCCGGGGATTGATTCCCTGGCGCGCCTTTTGCGTCGGTGCCGATGTCGTTTTGTGCCGCTTGCGTTCCTAACGTTCGTCCACGAGCTTGGCGACGAGGGCCTTGAGCTCGGCCACCTCTCGCTCGAGTTCCTTGACGCGGCGGGCATTCTCGGTGATGCCCTGGCGGTTGAGGGCGGACTGCTCGGCGGCGTCATCGGGCATGTACTCGCGATGCTGCTTGGCGTCGAAACTCTCCTCGAACACACGGCAACCGTTGCGCTTGATGATACGTCCCGGCACGCCCACGACGGTGCAGTTGTCGGGGACGTCCTTAACGACGACCGAGTTGCCGCCGATCTTGACGTTGTTGCCGATGCGGATGTTGCCGAGCACCTTGGCGCCCGTGCCCACCGTGACATTGTTGCCCAGGGTGGGGTGACGCTTGCCGGTCTCGTTGCCGGTGCCGCCGAGCGTGACGCCCTGGTAGAGCACACAGTTGTCGCCCACAATGGTGGTCTCGCCGATGACGACGCCCATGGCGTGGTCGATAAAGAAGTGCTTGCCAATCTGCGCGGCAGGGTGAATCTCGACGCCGGTGATGTGGCGGGTGATTTGCGAGAGCACGCGGGCGAGCGAGCGATGACCGTGCTCCCACAGCCAGTGCTCGGGCACGTGGTTCCACTTGGCGTGCAGGCCAGGATAGGAAAGGAAGATGACCAGACCGTTTTGCGCGGCGGGGTCCTGCGCCTGGACGGTCTTGATGTCCTCGCGAATGGTATTGATAAAGCTCACCGGCCGCCCTCCCTTAGCGCCATGGCAATGCGATTCAATAAAGTATAGCGATTCGCTAGGGATTAAAAAGGACAATCTTGGCGGCTTTGCGCTACAAGTGTCAGTTATGCAAACTTGCTGGTAATGGAGTCATGCTTTTGTGGGGTTGCGCACGAGGGGGCACCGCAACCGTATACTGGTCAACTTGGACGTATCCGCGCCCACAACTGAGAGGTTTTACTTCATGGGTTTCATCAATTTTATTGCCGAGCTGCTTAAGGACCCGCGCACCGCGATCGCCAGCTGGATCGCCGCCGGCCCGCTTATGGCCTACGGCTGCGTGTTCCTGATCATCTTTATCGAGACGGGCGTGGTGTTCTTCCCGTTCCTTCCCGGTGATTCGCTGCTGTTCGCCTCGGGTTTCTTTGCCCACAACGGCGGCTTTAACATCGTGGCGCTTCTGGCCACCGCATGGGCCGCTGCCATTTTGGGCGATCAGTGCAACTTTATGATCGGTCACTTCTTTGGCCGCAAGATCATCGCTTCGGGCAAGGTTAAGGCCATGACGCCCGAGCGCATCAAAAAGTCCGAGGACTTCTTGGACAAGTGGGGTCACCTGGCCATCTTCCTGGGCCGCTTTTTCCCGTTTATCCGCACCTTTGTGCCCTTTATTGCTGGCATGGGCGGCATGCACTGGCGCAACTTTGTCGTCTTTAACGTGCTGGGCGGCATTACCTGGTCGACGGTCTTTACGCTGCTGGGCTACTTCTTTGGCGGCATTCCCTTTGTGCAGGAGCACTTTGAGCTGCTGATTATCGGCATCGTTGCCGTGTCGATCATCCCGACCGTGGTCGGTCTGGTTAAGGCCAAGCTGGGCAAATAGAACGCCTAGCTCGAGCCAGCGCGCAGACCGTACAGTTGAGGCCCGTCACTGCTTACGGTGGCGGGCCTCTTTAGCTTCGGTCAAATGAAAATACTTTAGTTAGTTAAAGAAAAACGTTTTATCAGATGCGTGCGGGGAGTACAATCTCGTGCATGCGAATCGACGTGCCATCGGCTTTGATGCTGCTCGCGTGTCCCGTCCGGCTCTACGCTCCGGGCGTGCGACGTTGCGACGCGGTCGGCCTCGGTCCTTGCGTGCGGGTTCGCGAGTATGCAACTGTGTATGTAAGGAGCGACATATGACTGTCGAGAAGAAGGATATCGATTGGGGTAGCCTCGGCTTTGGCTACATGAAGACCGATTACAGCTACGAGGCTCATTGGAAGGATGGCGAGTGGGACGAGGGCGGCCTGACCACCGACCACACCCTGCATGTCTCCGAGTGCGGCGGTATCTTCCATTACTGCCAGGAGGTCTTTGAGGGCCTGAAGGCCTACACCGCCGAGGACGGCAGCATCGTCTGCTTCCGTCCCGACATGAACGCTGAGCGTATGTATAACTCTGCCCAGCGCCTCGAGATGCCCCCGTTCCCCAAGGACAAGTTCGTTGAGGCCGTCAAGCAGGTCGTTTCTGCCAACGCCGCCTGGGTTCCGCCCTTCGGCTCCGGCGCGACCCTGTACGTGCGTCCGTTTATGATCGGCTCCGGTGACGTGATCGGCGTGGCTCCCGCTCCTGAGTACACGTTCCGCATTCTCGTGACCCCGGTCGGTCCGTACTTTAAGGGTGGCCTCAAGCCCGTCAAGCTGCGCGTTTCCGAGTATGACCGTGCCGCACCGCACGGCACCGGCAACATCAAGGCCGGCCTCAACTACGCCATGTCCCTTAAGCCCACGATGGAGGCCCATCGCGAGGGCTATGCCGAGAACCTGTATCTCGACTCCGAGTCCCGCACCTATGTCGAGGAGACCGGTGGCGCCAACGTCCTGTTCGTGAAGGAGGACGGCACCCTCGTCGTTCCTCAGTCGCACACCGACTCCATCCTGCCCTCTATCACCCGTCGTTCGCTCGTTCAGGTTGCTCAGGACCTGGGCATGACCGTCGACCAGCGTCCCGTCGAGTGGGCCGAGGTCAAGGCCGGCACCTTTGTGGAGTGCGGCCTGTGCGGCACCGCTGCCGTCATCTCCCCGGTTGGCGAGATCGACAACAAGGTTTACGGCGCCGACGAGACTGTGACCTTCCCGGCTGGCTACACCGAGATTGGCCCTGTGATGAAGAAGCTCCGCGAGACCCTGACTGGTATCCAGTCTGGTGCTGTCGAGGACAAGCACAACTGGGTTTACACCGTCGCGTAAGCTGTCTTAGCTGTCCGGCCCGAGGGCGACCTTCCTTTCCGGCGCGTCCTCGGACATGAAAGAACCTCCGCTGCGCACTTTGTGCGGCGGAGGTTCTTTCGTCCTGCGGAGTGCGCCGGAAAGGAAGGTCGCCCTTTTGTTTTGCTTCGCGCCATGTGGGGGCGGTGGCGACGTGCATTTTTGCGAGTATTCTGCAATCGAAGGCCCCTGCATACCGGCTTCGGGCAAAAAATCGGGAGTTCTCGATGTTTTCTACGAATGATGGGTGGGGTTACGGGCTGACAGCGTTTGATTTGCAGGGATATTCGCGGTCTTTGGCATTTGTCGTGGCGCCCGAAGCCCTTGGTTATGTTGAATACTCCTAAAAATGCACGACGCTTAGAGGGGGACCTTCGCGAAAAAGGAAACCGCCCCGTCGAAGTGTGCATTCGACGGGGCGGTTTATGCATTTGGCCGATTAAGGATGCGCTGTCAAACTACTAGAACTTGACGGTCGGGGCCTGGCGGGCTGCTTCAGCGGCCTCGAAGCCCTGGCGCTCCTTAAACTGGAAGATGCCAGCAAAGATGACAGCCGGGAACGTCTGAATGGCGTTGTTGTAGCTGAGCACGCAGTCGTTGTAGCTCTGGCGTGCATAGCTAATCTTGTTCTCGGTGTCCTCGAGCGATGCCTGCAGCTGCGTAAAGTTGGTGTTTGCCTTAAGATCGGGATAGGCCTCGGCCACAGCGAAGAGCTGGCGCAGTGCGCCGGTCAGCACGTTGTCGGCTTCCATCTTGGCCTCGGGCGTGGTGGCCTTGACGGCGGTGTTACGCGCGCTGATCACGGCGGAGAGCGTCTCCTGCTCGTGCTTGGCGTAGCCCTTGACGGTTTCGACCAGGTTGGGGATCAGGTCGTTACGGCGCTGCAGCTGCGTATCGATGTTCTGCCAGGCGTTATCGATGCGGTTACGCTTGGTGACCATGTTGTTGTAGATGCCGGCGATGGCGCAGACAATCACAATGACAACAACGATGCCGATGATGACGGTAATCATGATGTCTCCGTTTCGAATGGCCGCGGCGGCATGCGCCAGCTGCCGTTGGTATAACGCTACTAGTATACCCGCAACGTTTTACCGTGCCGAACTTTCCGGTAAGCGTTGTGTTTTCGGCGGGGTTGGCACCGGGGCAAAGCGCGCGAGGTACAGGTGTAAGATATGCGACAGATTGACGAGTGTTGTCTTTGTCCTGAGGATGGCGATACCAGTGGACCTTCGCATCAAGAAAACCTACCGCGCCCTGTTCGATGCCTTTACCGAGCTTCTCGAGGAGCATCGGTTTGAGGACCTGACGGTCGCCATGCTGTGCGACCGGGCCATGATTCGCCGCACGACGTTCTACAAGCACTTTCGCGACAAGAACGATTACTTTGCCTTTTATATCGATGAGCTCATGTCGGGCTTGCCGCAAAAACAGCCCGATGAGGCCGGCGCAGTGTCTGCCGAGGACGTGCGCGCGCTTCGGCACGCGATTTTGGACGATGCCATGGATTTGATTCTGACGCACGAGCGGCTCATGGATAACATTTTGGCAAGCAGCATGTCGGGCATGTTGACCAACGTTATTTGCGACCGCATTGCCCGCTCCATCCGCGAGCGTGTGATGAACGTGCTTGCCGAGGATGCCCTGGCCCCCGTGTCACTCGAGACGACGTCCGAGTTTGTCGCCGGCGGTATTATTCGTCTTTTCACGATATGGTGGGAATCGGGCCACGATCTTGAGCGTCGACCTGAGATAGCCGACGTGGTCGATGCGTTGTTTGAGCGGACCATGACACCGGTGCATCACTAGGAGTGGCGGAGAGAGGGGGATTCGAACCCCCGGAACGCTCTCGCGCTCAACGGTTTTCAAGACCGCCGCATTCAACCGCTCTGCCATCTCTCCGTGAGTCGTAATGATAGCATCGTTTTGAATTTGCAACAGGGAAGGCGAACGATGACGATCACCGAAATCGACGAGAAGTTCATGCGCGAGGCGCTGGCGGAGGCTCGCGCCGCCGCTGCGGTGGGCGAGGTGCCCATCGGAGCCGTAGTGGTGCGCGACGGCGAGATCGTCGCGCGGGCGCATAATCGTCGCGAGCTCGACCAGGATCCTTCGGCTCATGCCGAGTTTGCGGCCCTGTGCGCTGCCGCTCGGTCGCTCGGTCGCTGGCGCCTTTCCGATTGCACGGTCTATGTAACGCTCGAGCCTTGCTGCATGTGCGCGGGTCTTATGGTCAACGCGCGCGTGGGACGCTGCGTGTATGGCGCGAGTGATGCCAAGGCGGGCGCGTTGGGATCCCTATACGATTTGAATGCCGACTCGCGCCTGAATCATCGGTTTAACGTGACGGCTGGGGTCCTGGCGGATGAATGCCGCGAGCTGCTGAGTAGCTATTTTGGCGGTCTGCGCGGAGCGGGTGGCGCTGATTGCGGTTGCGGTGCCGATCTTGAAGCACACGCCGCTCACGCCGCAGCGCTTGCAGGTGCCGGTGAGGATGCTGGCACGGCGGTTGACTTTGGCCCTGCGTGCCGCCGGCCTCGCCGTGTGCTGTTGGCGATCGACTCCTTTAAGGGCAGCGTGTCGAGTGCGCAGGCGGAGGCGGCGGTTGCCGAAGGCGTGCGCCGCGTTTGGCCCGATGCCGAGGTGCGCGCATTGCCGCTGGCAGATGGTGGCGAGGGAACGCTCGATGCCGTTGCCGCGTGCGGCGGTGAGATTGTGACCTGCGAGGTTGCGGGACCCTTTGGCGATGGTGTGCCTGCCCGGATGTTAGTGGACGGCGAGCACGAGTCGGTTGTTATTGAGATGGCCGAAGCAGCAGGCATCGGGTACTCACCTTGCACGGAATCGGCGGCGCTGGCTGCTACAACCTATGGCGTGGGCGAGCTGATGCTCCGTGCAGCTCGTGTCGGGGTAAAGACTATCTATATTGGTTTGGGCGGCAGTGCCACCAACGACGGTGGCGCCGGCATGCTGCAGGCGCTGGGCGCGCGTGTGGTCGATGATCAGGACTGCGATGTCGCCCCCGGTCTTGCGGGCCTTGAACACGTGTCGAGTATCGATTTGACGTCAGCGCTTCGTGCACTGAGCGGCGCTCGTATCGTTGTGCTTTCGGATGTCGAGAATCCGCTCGTGGGACGCCGCGGTGCGCTGGCGGTGTTTGGCGGGCAGAAGGGCCTGCCGACGGATGACGCTGAGGCGCTGCGCAGGTACGACAGCTGGATGGTCGGCTACGGTCGCCTGCTCGATGCGGCAATTACCGGGGTGCGGGCTCAGGGATTGTTGCGCGTGCCCGAGGGTGCTCGGACATTTGGCTCGGTGCTCGGAGTGCCCGGTGCCGGTGCCGCAGGCGGCCTGGGTGCCGCGCTGCTGGCGCTCGGGGCGGAGCTGCGTTCGGGCGTGGAGACGGTGCTCGATCTCGTGGGGTTTGACGAGCGCGTGCGCGATGTCGACCTGGTCATAACGGGCGAGGGCAATATGGATGAGCAGTCCGCCGCCGGTAAGGCGCCGGTGGGTGTGGCTCGCCGCGCCAGGCGATATGGCAAGCCGGTGGTCGCCGTCGTGGGCGGCCGTGCTGACAACCTGAACGCGGTATATGAGCAAGGTATCGACTTGGTACTGCCGATCTGCCGCAAGCCCATGCCTCTCGACCAGGCGCTCAATCCTCAGGAAGCCACAACCAACCTCATCTTCGCCGGTGAGTCAGCCGCCCAAGCCTACGACCTCGCTCGCCTCTAAAACCCATCCCCTCGATAAGTTGCGGTGAAATACGGAGCGTTTTTGCCTTAAAGGGGCCAATTCAGTCCGTATTCCACCGCAACTTCGAGAATGTCCATTCGAGGCTGGCTGCCTTGGGTCTCGAGCCGGACCGTCTGTCATGAAATGTGGCAATCTACTACGTTTAACGGAACACCCTCGACCATCCCGGATTTTGTGAAATTAAAACCGCAGGTAGAAAGCTTGCCGATTTTCGAAAAAGCCGGCTATGGTTGACCCCTGTGGCCTAAACGTAGTAGATGGGCCCTTTCTGTGGTGCGGCACCAAGCCGGTCATTTTGGGATGGGACTATTTTGACTACTCATTGGCTGCTCTGACAATCGGGCTGCAAAAGTAGTCAAAAAAGCCCCGTCCCAAATTAGCTACCTTGCTCTGGCGGGCGGGAGCAGGTAAGATATACCGAGCGCCTAGCGCGTTCGATGGGTTCGGATGACGACATGTTCCGAATCTGGTCAGGTCCGGAAGGAAGCAGCCATAAGGAGCCTCTGTCGGGCATCCGAATCCATCGAGCGCACGGGCTTTCTTTTTGCGCGGTTTTACCAAACCGCGCAATGCTCGACGCTGCGCGCCACCCAGAGCGACAATTTGTCATTCAAAAGGCAAGGCATGACCAGAAGGTCTATGCCTTGCCTTTTTCATGCCAACTTGTTCGCTCTGGGTGGCGCTCGCTCATATGACCCAATCCGCTGTCAAGAGCCACAATGGCCCCGCCGACCGCTTGCAATCGGTCGGCGGGGCCTGCCGTTGAACCCGTCCCGGTCCGCCCCCGGCATGTCGTCGACGCCTTCG
>NZ_JBBNKO010000018.1:0-42054 GCF_040092945.1 Collinsella sp. CLA-AP-H1
GTAGAGGTCGACTATCTGCCTCTTGAACTCGTCGGTGAAATGCCTCGGGTGCCTGGGGTCCCTCATATACGGCCCTCCCGTCTCTCGCGCCCCTCCCGGAACTGTCCACATCAGTGTAGCCAATCCATGATGCACCCGCACGAGATCAGGAGGCCCGAGGACGCCTCGGGGCTCGTGGCGGCCAGGCGCGCGGCGAAGGTCAGCCAGGTGAGGGCGGCGTCCATACTGGGCACCAGCGAGAAGTACATCTCGATGCTGGAGAGGGGCCAAAGGGAGCTCAAGCCCATAAGGAGGGCCTACGAGGCATGGGTCGAGGCCGGACTTCCGCTCGATTGGGACAGGCGGGCCTTCGAGGCCGAGCGCAAAACGGATTCTAAAAAACACCTTGCCAAATAGGAGCGTCAGGACGCAAGAAACCCCCGCCGCACGAAGTGCGCAGCGGGGGTTTCTTGCATGTCCGAGGACGTTCTGAAAAGTAACACCAGGGTGGGCCCGGACGAGTACAACCGACTACAGGTCGATGTGCGATTCCTTAATCGGGAACGGCTCGGCGAAGTGGCAGGCGCAGCAGTGACCCGGTGCAACTTCCTTAAACTCGGGAAGCTTCTCGGAGCAGATACCCTGCGCGATCGGGCAGCGTGTGTGGAAACGGCAGCCGGTCGGCGGATCCAGCGGTGACGGCGGATCGCCGGCGAGGATGATGCGCTTGCGGGTCTTCTGGATATCAGGATCGGGAACCGGCACGGCAGACAGCAGCGACTGCGTGTACGGATGGTGAGGCTCGCTGTAGAGCGTCTTCCAGTCCGAAACCTCGACCATCTTACCCAGATACATAACGGCAACGCGATCGGAGATGTGCTGCACGACGGACAGGTCGTGGGCGATAAACAGATACGCGGTACCGAACTTGTCCTGCAGTTCCTTGAGCAGGTTAAGAACCTGGGCCTGAATGGACACATCCAGAGCGGAAACCGGCTCGTCGCAGATAATAAGCTTGGGCTTCAGCGCAAACGCGCGGGCAATGCCGACACGCTGACGCTGACCGCCGGAGAACTCATGAGGATAGCGGTTAATGTGCTCGGGGTTCAGGCCGACAACGTCGAGAAGCTCGCGGACACGCTCGATGCGCTCCTCCTTGGTGCCCACACCGTGAATGGTCATGGGCTCGGAGACGATCTCGCCGATGGTCATACGAGGATTGAGCGAAGCATAAGGATCCTGGAAGATAAACTGCATCTCGCGACGCATGTCCTTGATCTCATGCTTGTTCATCTCGGCAACATCTTTGCCCTGGAAAAACACCTTACCGGCGGTCGGCTTGGTCAGACGCATGATGGTGCGGCCCGTGGTGGACTTACCGCAACCAGACTCGCCAACCAGACCAAAGGTCTCGCCAGGATAAATCTCAAAAGAAATGTCGTTCACAGCAGAGACGACGCGTTTGGAAAAACGCTTGGCGAACATGCCGGACTCGGCGGGGAACTCCTTAGAGAGGTGCTCGACCTTCAGCAGCGGAGTACGCTCGTTATTGTCTGCCATTTACGCCTCGCCTCCCTTCTTGAAATCCTTGCGCGTACGGGACGTCTCAGGAGCGTTCTTGAGGAACTCGGGGTCACCGGAGTAGTGGCACGCAGAGTAGTGACCAGACTCGGTGACAACGCGCTCGGGGCGCTGCTTGCGGCACTTGTCCGTCGCATAGGGGCAGCGGGGAGAGAAGACGCAGCCCTCGGGCAGGTTCATGAGCGAAGGCGGGTTGCCGTGAATCGGCGTAAGCGGCTTCTTCTCCTCAATGGCCTGCTCCGGGATGGAACGAATAAGACCCCAGGTGTAGGGATGGCGGCTCTCGTAGAAGATCTCCTCAGCAGTACCGAACTCGACGGGACGGCCGGCGTACATGACCATGATCTTGTCGGCCATATCGGCGACAACACCCAGGTCGTGGGTGATCATGATGATGGCGTTGCCGTTCTTCTCCTGCATCTCCTGCATAAGCTCAATAATCTGAGCCTGGATGGTAACGTCCAGAGCAGTCGTGGGCTCGTCGGCAATCAGAATATCGGGGTCGCAAGCAAGAGCCATGGCAATCATGACGCGCTGACGCATACCACCGGAGAACTGGTGCGGATACTCGTTGACGCGTTTCTCGGGCTCGGGAATACCGACGAGGTCCAAAAGCTCGGTGGCGCGCTTGAGCGCCTCCTGCTTGGAATAACCACGGTGCAGACGAAGGCCCTCGCCTACCTGCTTGCCGATCTTATAGACCGGGTTCAAGGAGGTCATAGGATCCTGGAAGATCATCGCGATATCGTTACCGCGAATGTGCTGCATTTCTTCCTCGGTCATCTCGAGGATAGAACGGCCTCGATAGCGAACGTCGCCGCCCTCGATCTTTCCCGGAGGCATCGAGATAAGGCCCATGATGGTCATGGCGGTCACGGACTTACCGGAGCCGGACTCACCGACGACGCCCAAGGTCTCGCCGCGATCGAGCGTGTAGGAGACACCATCGACGGCACGAACGACGCCATCCTCGGTGTGGAAATACATCTTAAGGTCATCGACCTCGAGCAGATGCTGGCCTTCGGGAACCGGCTGGTCCTTCAGGTCCACATAGTTCTTGTTCTTCTTCATCCTTATGCGTCCTTCATCTTGACGTCGAGGGCGTCGCGCAGACCGTCACCCAGCAGGGTGAAAGCGAGCACCGTCGAGAGAATTGCCAGACCGGGCATGATCATCATCCAAGGAGCAGTCAGAAGATACTGCTGACCGTCCTGAATCATAGAGCCCCACGAAGGCGTAGGCGGAATAACGCCCATACCGAGGAAGGACAGAGCAGACTCGGTCAGAATAGCGCCACCGATGTTCATGGTCGCGTAGACCACGATGGAGGCAACGGAGTTCGGGAAGATGTGACGCACGACGATGCGAGCATCAGATGCACCCATCGCGCGCGCAGCGTCAACATAGTCGTTTTCCTTGACCGTCAAGATTGCAGAACGGAAGACGCGCGCAATCGAAGGCCAACCGAGAATACCGATGGCGATAAAGACGTTCTGAAGACCACGACCGATAACGGCGATCATGGCGACGACAAACAGCACGTACGGGAACGCCAGGAAAATGTCCGCACAGCGCATGATGATCGTATCCCAGATGCCACCATAGAAACCGGCCAGGGCACCCATGACCAGACCGATCACCGTGGAGATGGCAGTGGCCATAATACCGACGGAAAGCGAAACACGTGCACCGTAGATAACGCGAACGAGAATGTCACGACCAAGGGCGTCGGTGCCAAACGGGTGCTCGGCACACGGAGCCAGCAGCGACGTCTCGGCCATGGTGGTCGAATCGGATGCCGTCGGCGAACCGAGCCAGGGCTTAGCCCACAGATCAGCGGTCAGGGCAACCAAAACGACGATGATGATCCAGCAGACACCGATAACGGCGAGCTTGTTCTTGCGAAGACGCTTAAAAGCGTCGCCCCACAACGTGCGGGACTTGGCGGGAGCAGATGCGGCCTTGGTGGCGGTAGCCTGCTCCTGAGACTGAGAATCAGTTTCCTGCATGAGACGTACCTCCCTTAGGCCTTATCCGACGGACCGCCAAGGCGGATGCGCGGGTCGAGGAATGCATAGCTAATGTCGACGAGCAGGTTGATCACCATGACGACGACAACGATGAGCGTAACGCCGCCCATAACGATGGGCCAGTCACGCATGCTAATGGCGCGATAGACCTCATAGCCGATACCGGGCCAGTTAAAGACCGTCTCGGTCAGGATGGCGCCCGAAAGCATGCCACCAAAGTCGACACCAATATAGGTAACGACGGGGATGAGTGCATTCTTAAGCGCATGCTTGATGATGATCGCGCGATTGGAGAGACCCTTGGCCTTTGCCGTACGGATGTAATCCTGGTTCATGACGTCAAGCAGCTGCGAGCGCATAATGCGCGCAGCATAAGCGGTCGAAACCGAAGCCAGCGTAATGGTCGGAAGCACATAGTGCATCCAATCCTGATACTGAGAGCTGGAACCGCCGGCACCCGAGATCGGCATGGAGATTGCACCGCCCGTGGCGTCCTTGAGGATGACGCCAAAGAACAGCTGCAGCAACATACCGAGCCAGAAGGCCGGGACCGCAACGAGGATCGACGTGGTGAGCGTTACCAAAATATCCCAGAAGGAATAACGCTTTACCGCCGAAATGATACCCGCACCGATACCCATGATTGCCTCGAGCACGATGGCGCACGCGGCAAGTTTGACCGTATACGGATACTTCTGGGCAAAGATTTCCGTAACCGGCAGCTTGCGCTGATACGAATTGCCCAGATCGCCATGAAGCAGGCCGTTCATGTAATACAAGTAACGGTCCACGAGCGACGTTTGAACGGGGTCGCCGTTCTCGTCAAGGATCGCGTTGCCGTCCTCGTCCGTCTGGACCAGGTGATAGCGGACGCGAAGCTGAAGCTCCACCTCGGGGGACAGAGCCTTGTCTCCACCGATCAGCTTGATCGGATCTCCCGGCACGATATTCTGGAGGGCGAACAGAATCAGCGTAACGCCCAAAAACACCGGGATGAACTGAAGCACACGTTTAACGATGTACTTACCCATACCACTCCCCTATCTAGGGATTAACCTAAATGGGATGCCGATCGCCAGACCGGCATCCCAAAATTACCATCAGCCAGTTTACCCCAGGTTAGGGAGAACTGTATGTTTCCCATGAGGTCTACGTAAATACTTGACCCTCACGGAAGCTGCAAACTCTTAGGCGAGCTCAGCGGTACCCAGATCGGCGTGCTTCTGCGGATCGACATAGAGGTGCTTAATGCGATCGGAGCCGGCGATGGTGTGCGTGTAGAACATAATCGGGATGACCGGGCAGTCGGCAGCGACCATTGCGTCGGCCTCCTGCATCTTAGCGACGCGCTCTTCGTCGTCAACCGTGGTACGAGCCTCGTCGACCTTGGCGTCGAACTCGGGGTTGTTGTAACCGGAGCGGTTGTCGCCACCGAGGGAGTCGGAGTGGAACAGCGGATACAGGAAGTTGTCCATGATCGGGTAGTCGGCAATCCAGCCCAGACGACCAAACTGATAGTTGAAGTTCTGGTACTGCTCGAGCAGGGCAGACCACTCAGGGGTATCGGAAGTAGCGGTAACGCCCACCTTGGCGAGGTCGCCGATGATGGACTCCATGATCTCCTTGTGGCCACCGTCCTGGTTGTAGGACAGAGTCACGTTAATGCCACGATCGCCGTTGGCGTCAGCGGGAGCAACCTTATCGAGGTACTCGTTAGCCTTGTCGACGTCGTAGGCGCAGAACTCCCATGCGCCCTCCTTGTAGCCATCGATGCCCGGAGGAACAATGCCGTCGGCGGGGGTACGGGTACCCTTGTAGATGGTCTTGCAGATGGCCTCACGGTTGATGGCCAGGGAGATGCCCCTGCGCAGGTCGGCGTTGTTGAACGGCTCGGCCGTGTTGTTGCAGGTCAGGTAGTAGGTGGAAGGCTCGGAGCCGAGCAGCATGCGCTCGCCGTCGCCCATGGTGTAGCCGTCCTTCGACACGCCGCGGTCCTTCTTGGCGGCATCGATCTGAGCAACGGGAACGTCGCAGACATCGAGGTTACCAGCCTGGAACTCCTTGTAAGCGGTCTCCATATCCTTGATGACCTGGAAGTGGATGCCATCGATCTTGGCCTTGTCGCCATAGTAATCGTCGAACTTCTTGAGGTTGATCTCCTGACCATCCTCCCACTTGCCGTCCATCATGAACGGGCCGTTACCGACCGGTGCAAGATAGAAGCTCTTGGCATCGGACTCGGCGCACTCGGGAACCGGGGCCAGAGCCGGGTGAGAGGCGACGAAGGGGAAGTCGGCGTAAGCGGAAGCCAGCTTGACGACGAGGGTCTTATCATCGGGGCAAGTAACACCGCTGAGCTCAGTAGCGTTACCGGCAAGCAGATCGTCATAGCCCTCGACCATGGAAAGGTGATAGGAAACCTCGGACGGACCATACTCGGTAGCGATGGCCGACTTGGTGTTGACCAGACGCTCCCAACCGAGCTTGAAGGACTTGGAGGTAACGTCGTCACCGTTGTGGAACTTGGCCTTCTTGATCTTGAAGGTAAACTCGGTGGCGTCGTCGTTGGCCTCGAAGGACTCGCAAGCCAGCGGAACGATCTCGCCCTTCTCGGCGTCATAAGAGGTCAGAGCGTCAAAGAGCTGGTACTCGACCTGAGTGCCCTGGTCCTCCTGGACATTGTAGGGGTCGATGCAGACCGGGTTGTTGATGTAGAAGTTCAGCGTCGAACCGGACTCAGAACCGGAAGTGTCGCCGCCCTTCTTGCCGCATGCGGCAAGAAAAGCCATGGAGCTCGCAGCGAGGGTACCGCCGACAAAGGCGCGACGACCCATAACGGGCTGGTGGAACATAGAATCAGCCATGCCATCCTCCTTATGAGATAGGACAAAGAAATGTTCAGTCGGACATATGTCGAGACAATCCGATCCGAACCATCAAAACGCCGCCCGCTGCTATGGCTGGTTATGCACAACGGACCAACGTTTCGCAATACAGTAGCGCATTTTATGCACGATTTGGGGCTAATTCCGGTCAACGGTCGAGATTTTCTTTAGTTGGGCGAAGTATGTGGGGATATTTTGACTCTGTTACAAATATGTAAACAAAAAGGGTCCCGCGCCTGCGGAACCCTTTTCAAGTAATTATGCGGCTCGTGCTTAGAAGCCGACGATGCCCTGCGGGAAGAAGAACATGCACAGGACGACGCACACGGCAAAAACGACGGCCATAATTACCGTCAGGCGATCGAGATTCTGCTCCATGACGCCCGTGGCAGAGCTGGAGTTATACAGCGAGCTGGCGATCATATCCGAAACGCCGGTGCCCTTACCGGAATGCATCAGGACGAGAATCGTCAGCGCCACGGCTGAGACAGCCCAAACGACAAACAGAAGAATCTGAAACGGACCCATAGATAAGCTCCTTAATAGAACAATTCAAACTCCAGTACTGTACCACAACCCCCAGCACTCCCCCATCAGCCATTTGGTGACGAGGTAGAAATAGCGCAAAAAAGGGGGTTGTCCGGTTGTGGACAACCCCCTTACTAGAAAACGATATTTGTTTTCTATTAGGCCTCGGTGGCGAGCACGCGACCCGTCATCTCGGCGGAAGGCTCAATACCAGCCATGGTGAGCATGGTCGGAGCGATATCGGAAAGACGACCGTCCTCGATACCGGTGAGCTTGGCCTTCTCATCAACGATAATGAACGGCACACGGTTGGTGGTGTGAGCCGTGAACGGATGCTTGGAACCGTCGGAAGCAACGTCAAACATGTGATCGGCGTTGCCGTGATCGGCGGTGATCAGCGCAAAGCCGCCCTTGGCGAGAATCGCCGGGACAACCTTGGACAGGGCATCGTCAACAGCCTCGACGGCCTTAACGGCGGCGTCGAAGACACCGGTGTGACCAACCATGTCGCAGTTCGCGAAGTTCACGATGTAGAAATCAGCGCGATCCTCGTTAATAGCGGCCACGAGCTTCTCGGTAACCTCGGGAGCGCTCATCTCGGGCTGCAGATCGTAGGTAGCGACCTTGGGGGAAGCAACGAGCACGCGCTCCTCGCCCTCCTTGGGCTCCTCGATGCCGCCGTTGAGGAAGAACGTCACATGGGCGTACTTCTCGGTCTCGGCGGTGTGCAGCTGCTTCAGGCCATTGGCGGCGATAACGTCGGCCAGGACGTTCTCGGGGAACGTCTTGGGGAAGGCGACCTCGACGTCAAACGTCGGATCGTACTCGGTCATCGTCACAAAGTGCGAGAGCTTAATCTGCTCGCGCTCAAAGCCGTCGAACTCCTTGTCCGTGAACACGCGGGTCATCTGACGAGCGCGGTCGGGACGGAAGTTGAAGAAGATGGCCGCGTCGCCCTCATGGATGCCCTCGTTGTGGGCAGCGAAGGGCTCGACGAACTCGTCGCCGCGCGGATCCTTCTCGTAGTAGGCCTTGATACCGGCAACAGGGTCGGTATCGGCATCGGACGCGTTGACCATGACGTCGTAGGCGCGCTGGATGCGCTCCCAACGGTTGTCGCGGTCCATGGCCCAATAACGGCCCGAGACGGTGGCAACGCGAGCGTCGCAACCGGTCTCCTCGGAGATCTTAGCCAGGAAGGCGCAGAACTCACTCATGTAACCGGCACCGGACTGCGGGTCAACGTCGCGACCATCCATGAAGGCGTGGACGCGAACGGTCTTGACACCGTGCTCGGCAGCCATCTTGACCAGAGCCTCGACGTGGCTCATATGAGAATGAACACCGCCAGGGCTCATAAGGCCCATAAGGTGGAGAGTCTTGCCGTCAGCCTTGACGTCGTCCATAGCCTTAACGAAGACCTCGTTCTTGGCGATGGAGCCGTCCTTGATGGCATTGTTGATGCGCGAAAGCTCCTGGAACACGATGCGGCCGGCACCGATGTTGAGGTGACCCACCTCGGAGTTACCCATCTGGCCATCGGGAAGGCCCACGTCCTCGCCCGAAGCGCCGAGCGTGGTGTGGGGGTACTTCTCGTACAGGCTATCGAGGAAGGGCGTCTTGGCAGCAGCGACGGCGTTCTCGCCATCGGCCGGAGCCAGGCCGCAACCATCCATGATGATCAGGAGTGCAGGAAGATGACGCTGTGCCATATGTCCTACTCGCCTGCCTTGACGACCATAGAGGCGAAGTCGGCAGCCTTGAGCGAAGCGCCGCCCACGAGGGCGCCGTCAACGTCGGGCTTGGCGACGAGCTCGGCAATGTTGCCAGGCTTAGCGGAACCACCGTACAGGACACGGATGCCGTCGGCGAGCTCCTCACCGAACATCTCCTTGAGGGTCTCACGGATAGCGCCGCAGACCTCCTGAGCGTCCTCGGCGGTAGCGGTCTTGCCGGTGCCGATGGCCCAGATGGGCTCGTAGGCGACGACGACCTGCTTGGGACAGGTGATCTCGAGACCCTCGAGACCAGCCTTGACCTGGTTCACGACGTGCTCGACATAGGTGCCGGCCTCGCGGACCTCAAGGGACTCGCCGCAGCAGAAGACGGGAACAAGACCGGCGGCAACGAGGGCCTTGGCCTTCTTGTTCTGATCCTCGTCGGTCTCGTGGAAGTAATCACGACGCTCGGAGTGACCGATGATGCAGTAGGTGCAGCCAGCGGACTTGAGCATGTCGCAAGAAGACTCACCGGTGAAGGCACCCTTGGCCTCCCAGTACACGTTCTGTGCACCGAGGGCGATGGGGGCAGCCTGAATGCGGTCATGAACCGTGGTGATGTCGATGGTCGGAGGGCAGACGAGCACCTCGACGCCAGCCGGAACCTCGGGCAGAGCCTGAGCCAGCTCGTCGGCGAGCTTGGCGGCCTCGGCGACGTCGTTGTTCATCTTCCAGTTACCAGCGATAAGAAGGGTGCGATTAGGCATCGAGAAGCGCCTCCACTCCGGGCAGGGCCTTACCCTCGACGAGCTCCATGGAAGCGCCACCACCGGTGGAGATCCAGCTCATCTTGTCGGCCAGGTTAAACTTGTTGACAGCTGCGACGGAGTCGCCACCGCCGATGATGGAGGTGCCGCCGTTGGCCTTGAGCTCGGCAACAGCCTCGGCAACGGCCTTGGTGCCGTGCGCGAAGTTATCGAACTCGAAAACGCCCATGGGGCCGTTCCAGAAGACGGTCTTGGCGCCCTTGATGGCCTCGGCGTAAAGGGCCTCGGTCTTGGGGCCGATGTCCATGCCCATGCGATCCTCGGGGATGGCGTCGGAAGCGACAACCTCGCCCGTAGCGTCCTCGCCGAAGTGGTCGGCAACGAGGTTATCGATCGGGAGCAGGATCTTGACGCCCTTGTCCTCAGCCTTCTTGAGCATCTCTGCAGCGCGCTCGACCCAGTCCTCCTCTTTGAGGGAGGTACCGACGGTCTTGTAGCCCTTGGCCAGGAAGAAGGTGTAGGCCATGCCGCCACCGATGATCAGGGTGTCGGCGGAATCGATCAGATGATCGAGGACACCGATCTTGGAGGAAACCTTGGAACCGCCGACGATAGCGACGAAGGGGCGCTCGGGCTCGGCGAAGATGCCGGTCAGCGTGTCGACCTCCTTCTCGAGCAGGAAGCCAGCGACGGCAGGCAGGTAAGCGGCGGGGCCCACGACGGAACCCTGAGCGCGGTGAGCGGTGCCGAAGGCGTCGAGAACGAAGATGTCGCCGTAGGAAGCGAGCTTCTTGGCGATCTCGGGATCGTTCTTCTTCTCGCGCTTATCGAAACGGACGTTCTCGAGAACGAGGACCTTGCCCGGCTCGACAGCCTCGACGGCCTTGGCGGCCTCCTCGCCGTAGGTGTCCTGGACGAAGCTGACGTCGAGACCGGAAAGCTCGGCGAGCTTGGCGGCAACCGGCTTGAGCGAAAGCTCGGGCTCGAAACCAGTGCCGGCAGGACGGCCAAGGTGGCTCATGAGGATGACGCGAGCGTTGTGCTCGACGAGATACTTGATGGTGGGAAGGGCAGCCTTGATGCGGGTAGTATCGCCCACGACGCCGTCCTTGATAGGCACGTTGAAGTCAACGCGGACGAGAACGCGCTTGCCGTCGACATCGATGTCGCGGACGGTCTTCTTGGTAAAGGCCATGTTTGCTTCTACCTTTCGTACATGTGTGCACGTATGTGCGCACGGTTTCCAATAAAAAAGGACGCGACCCCAGAGCATAAGCCCTTAAAGGCCGCGCCCTTCTTTAGACGCTCAACGAGCTATTCGCTAAAAGCCAAATTAAGCAACGAACTTCTCGAAGTACTTGATGGTGCGGACCATCTGAGAGGTGTAGGAGTTCTCGTTGTCGTACCAAGAGGTGACCTGAACGAGGGTCTGGCCGTTGCCGAGGTCAGAGCACATGGTCTGAGTGGCGTCGAAGATGGAGCCGTGGGTCTCGCCGACGATGTCGCGGGAGACGATCTGGTCCTCGTTGTAGGCGAAGGTATCGGGGATGGTCTCGGCGTAGGCCTTCATGGCAGCGTTGACCTCGTCGACGGTGACCTTCTTGTCAACGACGGCGTAGAGGTTGGTCAGCGAACCAGTCGGCGTCGGGACGCGCTGGGCGGCACCGATGAGCTTGCCGTTGAGCTCGGGGAGAACCAGGCCGATGGCCTTGGCAGCGCCCGTGGTGTTCGGGACGATGTTCTCGGAGCAGGCGCGGGAGCGACGGAAGTTGCCCTTGCGCTGCGGACCGTCGAGCGGCATCTGGTCGCCGGTGAAGGCGTGGATGGTGGTCATGATGCCGGAGACGATGGGGGCGAAGTCGTTCAGGCCCTTGGCCATCGGGGCGAGGCAGTTCGTCGTGCAGGAGGCAGCGGAGATGATGTTGTCATCAGCGGTCAGCGTCTCATGGTTGACGTTGTACACGATGGTGGGCAGATCGCTGCCAGCCGGAGCGGAGATGACGACCTTCTTGGCGCCAGCGTTGATGTGGGCCTGAGCCTTAGCCTTGCTGGTGTAGAAGCCGGTGCACTCAAGAACGACGTCGACGTCGAGGTCGCCCCAAGGCAGGTTGTTGGCGTCGGCCTCCTTGTAGATCTTGATCTCCTTGCCGTCAACGGTGATGGAATCCTCGCCAGCGACGACCTCGTGATCGCGAGCATAGTTGCCCTGCGTGGAGTCGTACTTCAGCAGGTAAGCGAGCATATCGGGAGAGGTGAGGTCGTTGATAGCGACGATCTCGGAGCCCTCATGACCGAACATCTGACGGAAGGCCAGACGACCGATGCGACCGAAGCCGTTAATAGCAACCTTTACTGCCATTGTGTCTCCTTTCGTAAGGCCCCCGCAAGCTACAGCGCCCGCCGTTGAGGCCCACAAACTAACCACTCGCCTAATATACCTTTTTTTTGACTTGAATTTCACGAGAATGCTCGAAATTGAAAAGCAAATTTGCGTTAAAACGCTTTAAATACTAAAATAGCAGCTAAATCCATATATAAGTCGTTACTTCAAACTACCTGTTTGCTTCAATGAGCTTTTCAAGCCGTAAAACACGATGGTAGAGGGCTGACTTCGACAAGGGAGGGTCAGCCATCTCCCCCAAATCACGCAGCGACAGATCAGGATAGCGCTCGCGCAGGTCGCAAAAGACCGCCAAGGCATCCGGAAGCGCATCGCGAAGGCCACGCTGCTCGAGCTCATCGATAAGCGCAAGCTGATGTTGGGCAGCACCGGCGCTTCTGGTCTGGTTGGCGAGCTCGGCATTCACGCGACGGTTCACATCGTTCTTAACCAACTTGACCGCGCGCGCCTCCTCAATCTCGGCAACGCTGCGCTTGGCACCAATCAGCTTTAATAGATGCTCGATTTCCTCGGCGCTCTTAATGTACACGGCATATGACCCCCGCCGTGCATTAACACGAGCATGGACCCCAATCTGCTCCAACAGATCGCAAAGTCCCTTGGCATATTGCTCGCCCTGCACAGCGATCTCCAAATGAAAATCGCCGCGTGGATCGGCCACGAAGCCGCCCGCGATGAGCGCGCCGCGGATATAGGCAAGTCTACAGCAAGGACGGGCAACGATATGTCGGGGTACGCCGGCGACAAGTCCTCCCCTACGGTCGAGGATACCCAGCAGAACCAAGGCCTTATCCAGGTCTGGCTGATCAGGCAAGGTGATGAGGTAGTTTCGAACCTTATGCAAGACAGATTTGCGGACGGTGAACTCCGTTTTGAGCTTAAGGATACGATGCGTCAGCGTGATCATCGTGCGCGCGACGGCTCCCGTCTCAGTCGCAACCGTCAAACGATACCGCCCAGAGCCGGCAAGCGAGAGCGTACCGCTCACGCGCGTGAGGGCGGCAAGCGTCGACAAGTCGCAGTATTCACATTCGGGTTCGCAGCGCGCAAGCTCGTCGCGCACCTCAGCGGTAAACGACATGCAGGCCTATGCCTTCGTGTTGGCGCGCGACAGGTCGCGGTGGGAAATGCTCACATGATACTGAGCGCCTTCCAGGTAACGGGCCGTGGCCTCGGCAATGGCAACGCTGCGGTGCTGGCCGCCCGTGCAGCCGATGGCGATAGAAAGCTGCGGCTTACCCTCCGCGATATAGCCCGGCATCACCGTATCGAGCAGCTGTGTCCAAGCCTTCCAAAACTCCTGCGTCTTGGGATGGTCCAGAACAAAATCGGAGACCTTTTTATCGAGACCGGTCATCGTGCGCATCTCGGGATCGTAGAACGGATTGGGCAGGAAGCGGACGTCGATCATAATGTCCGCCTCGACGGGCATGCCGTGCTTAAAGCCAAACGAGAACACGTGGACGTCCATGAGCTGCTGGTCGGACAGCTCGGAAAATGCCATACGTAGCTTGTTGCGCAGCGCAGAGGTGCGCAGACGGCTCGTGTCGATAATCATATCGGCTCGGTCGCGCACGCCCTGAAGCTGAAGGCGCTCGCGCTGAATGGCATCGGCCGTAGTCTCCCCCGGCTTGGCAATGGGATGACGGCGGCGATTTTCGCTGTAGCGACGAATCAGCACCTCGTCAGAAGCCTCCAGGAACACGATGTCGCAGCTCATCTCGCGCTCTTCGAGCGCGGCGACCGCATCGAGCAGCTCGTCAAACAGTCCCTGGCTACGCAAATCGCAGGTGACGGCGAGATGCCTGCCCACGCCCGTATTGATGCCGACGAGCTCGGCAAGCTGGGCGATGAGACGCGGAGGCAGGTTATCGATGCAAAAATAGCCCATGTCCTCGAACACGTGCATGGCCTGTGTGCGGCCCGATCCGGACATTCCGGTGATGATGACGATATCGGGGATGCGCTCCGAGCGCTCCGCCGCATCCATGGCATCTCCCTTTTGCATGTGTTGCCTCCCGAAAACAAGCGCGGGACCCAGCAACCCGGATCCCGCGCGGTCAATTGCCTATATTGAGTATACCGCCCCGAGCGGATACGAGGCTTGTCTTACGCCTCAAGCGCAGCCTTGAACCAACTCGTAATACTCGTGGGGTGCGTGATGGCGGTGCCGACGACAACGGCCCAGGCGCCAGCATCGATCGCGGCGCGAGCCTCCTCGGGCGTGTGCACGCGGCCCTCGCAGATGATGGGAAGACCGGGGAATTCCTCGGTCGCCTGACGCAGGAGCGGCAGATCGGGGCCATCGGCCATGGTACAGTCGATGGCGGCGACACCGTGAGAAAGCGTGGTGGATACCAGGTCGAAGCCCATATCAACCGCACGGCGAATGTCCTCGATAGTGGCACAATCCGCCATCAGGAGCACACCCTCCTCGTGCAGCGGGCGGAAGGTATCCTCGACCGTCTTGCCGTCGGGGCGCGGACGATCGGTGGCGTCGATCGCCACGATATCGGCACCGGCAGCAACGCAGGCGCGAGCGTGACGCAGCGTCGGCGTGATATAAACGCCCTCGTGCCCATCCTTCCACAGGCCGATGACGGGAACCTCACAGCGACCCTTAATGGCGGCAATGTCGGCAAGGCCCTGGCAGCGAATGGCGGCGGCGCCACCGAGCTCGCAAGCGCGAGACATTTGAGCCATGGTCTCGGGCGTACGAAGCGGCTCGCCCATATACGCCTGAACGCTCACGACGAGCTTGCCCTTCAGGGATTGAATCAAAGGATCGACGGTCATAAGACTGTAACCTTTCTCAGAACAGCCTCCCGAGGCGTGTTGTCTCGGGAGGCTCCTACAGAAGATACGTTTACTTCAACGATGCAAGAAGATGCTCAGCGGCACCGATGAGCGGAGCATCGCCCTCCAGAGAACCGATGAGGATCGGCGTGTCCCGAAGCGGATCGAGCGCCTGGCTGGCATAGCCCTCGTGCACCGAATCCTTCCACGTCTGCGAACGCCAATCGGGACCTTGGTGAATCACGCCACCCGAAAGCACGATGACCTCAGGGTCCAGGATGTTAGCGAGCGAGCCCAAGCTAGCACCCAGCGCAAAGCCGGCGTCATGGATGACCTCGGTCGCCTTTGCGTCGCCCGCACGGCACAGGTCGTTCACATCGCGACCGACCGAAGGACGGCTGGGGTCGACGCGACCAAAGCGCTCATCGTACATACGACCAATGGAAGTGCCCGAAGCAACCGACTCCAGATGGCCGGAACGCCCGCAGGCGCAGGGAATGCCGGCGGCAGCCGAGCACTCGATGTGGCCCATATGACCGGCAGCACCATGGAAGCCCTGCATCACGCGGCCGTTCTCGACATATGCGCCGCCGATGCCCGTACCGATGCCAAGACACAAGACGGAGAACTTGCCCTTGCCGACGCCCCAGTGGGCCTCGCCCAGAGCATGAGCCTGCACGTCGCCTACAACGGCAACGGGAAGACCGAGGTCCTCGCGCAGACGCGGCCCCAACTGGACGCCGGACCAGCCGGGCATGATCTCGTTGGCATACGCGATGGCGCCCGTCTTGGGATCGACGACGCCGGCGGCACCGATACCGACGCCAAGGACCTCGACATCGGGATTCGACTCGAGAGCAGCCTTGATGGACGCCTCGATACGCTGGAAGACGGCCTCGCCGCCCTCTTGGGCCTCGGTGGGAACCTCGGCCTCAAAAACGGGATGAGGCACGCTACCGTCAGCCAGGTACTCCATAATGGCGGTCGCAATCTTGGTGCCGCCGATATCAACGGAGCAAATGTACTTGTTCTCCATGTCGCTCTCCTTAAGAGATAAAAAACAACTACAGGAAATGAAGGCTGCGTTATCGCCGCAGCTTGGTAAAGGTTTCCCGGGTGCCCGAGGTTGGGGTGAAAGCGGTCGGGCGTTTACCTAATGGGTCACGCTCGACCGCTTGAGCCCCAAGATCGGGTGCCCGGGGAAGCTTTACAGGAGACCGTTGTCCTGGAGGACCTTCTTAATCGCCTCAACGTTCTCGCCGGTCATGGCCTTCACCGGGCGCGGCATGGTCGGGCTGTCGAAGATGCCCATAAGGTTCATAGCGGTCTTGAAGGCGCCGACGCCACCGGCATAGCCCTGGACGCCCGAGGTGACATCCCAGATGTGCGAAATCTCATTGAGGCGATCCTGCTCGGCCTTGACGGTAGCCCAGTCACCAGCCTGAGCGGCCTTCCACTGACGCACGTAGCCCTCGGGCTCAACGTTGGCGAGACCCGGGACGGAACCGTCGGCGCCACCGAGGTAGGCGCCGTCGACAACAACCTCGTGACCGGTGAGGATGCTCATCGGATGGCCGTTCTTCTCGTTCTCCTGAACGAGGTAGCGGAACGAGATGTCATCACCCGAGGAATCCTTGACGCCAGCAAGGACGCCCTCGGCGCCGAGCTTGGCAAGGAGCTTCCAGGGAAGCTTGGTGTGAACGCAGACGGGAATGTCATAGGCGAAGATGGGCAGGTCAAGCTCCTCGTGCAGGATACGGAAGTGCTCCTCGACCTCGGTCATGCCCTGCAGGGCATAAAACGGGCAGGTGGCGACGAGGGCATCGGCGCCCAGCTCCTGGGCGACCTTGCCGTGCTCGATCATGCGCTCGGTCTCGGTATCGATGATGCCGACCAGAACAGGAACGCGGTGGTCGACGATACGAACGGCCTCGGCGATAATCTGGCGACGGCGCTCGTCGGTGGAGAAGACGACCTCGCCCGAGGATCCCAAGAAGAACAGGCCATCGACGCCGGCATCGATCATGCGGTTGATGCTGCGCTCAAAGGAGGCAACGTCGAGCTGGTGATCTTCGGTATCGGGAACAACGACGGGAGGGATAACGCCGGTGAATTTCTGAGTTGCCACAAGAATCTCCTTAGCTGTCTGGCGGGCGGCCCTATGCCACCCACTCTTGTTGGCAGTGTCCAGGCCGTCTAGGCCAAAGAACACGAGTAGAACGTTTGGTTAAAAAAGTCGACGACTTCGTTTTCGAACGCATTGATGCGCTCGTGAGCGTATTTTGCATAGATGATATGCCTCCGGTCACACTCAAGACCGTTGAATACGGCAAACTGATCCTTAGGATCGCTCACGGTATCCATAAGCGATGTGCCCATGAGCACCGATCCGCGCACCCGAGACGACAGCGCCTCGAGGCCACCAGGAAGCGGATTGGCAACCGCCGTGCAGGCAAGGCCCCGCTCGTCCAGAGCAGAAACCGCCAGCGCGACTCCGCCGCCAAGGCCCTCGCCCCATGCAAAGATGCGGTCGGGGTCCATGCCATCAAGATTGCGCGCCACCTTCGCCAGCGCGCAACCCCAACGGACGCGCTCGACAAAAGCGGGCGAAGCAATCCCCCGCCGCAGGTCGTCCGCACCAGCAACATCGTCATCCAGTGCAAGCACGGCATACCCCATGGCGGCAAATCTCGTCATGTGATGCCAGCCGCGCACAGGCCGATCGATGTCGTGGAACATCAGGCACAACGGCACGCGCTCAGATACTCGGACACGACCGACAGGCTCGATCAAACGAGCGTGAATCGCATCGTCACCGAGCTCAAAGGAGACCTCCGAGTAACGGGCGCAGGGGTTAACAAAGTCAATCGCCGTAATGGCCAGGCCTTGAATCTCAAGATTCGAAGCGCATGTCTCTAAATCAGAAACATCTGCTTGGACATCACCGCGCCAGTCCCGATATTCTGCGAGCCTTGACGAAACCGTTCCAGGAATTCCCACGAGTCCGGGGACAATCAGCTCGTCAACATTGCTCTCGCACTTAGACATGAGCCTCCCCTACCTTGCAGAAAAACGGAATAATCAAATCGTCAAAATCCTGAATCTCCTCGTGGCCAAAGCCTTCAAAGAACTCATGACGCTTTTCGCAGGTCAGGTTGTTATAGACCGCAAACTGCGTCGCTGGCGGACAGACGATATCGGCTGTGCCAGTGCCAAACAGCACGGGGCATTCGACCATAGGGGCAAAGTTCTTGGAATCGAAGTACGCCAGCTTGGCATAGGCTTCGTCAATACGAGTCGAGTCCTCGTCAAACCAGCGAGACCAATAGCGCAGGCCCTCGTAGGCAATGTCGTCGGCATCCAAATCCCAGACCAGGCGGAAATCTGACAGGAAGGGATAGAGGATGGCGGCACGATTGATAAGCTCGCTGTTAAGCGCACAGGTCGCAATGCCCAAACCGCCGCCCTGCGACGCGCCGTTCACAAACACACGCGCAAGATCGATGCCCTCGAGCTCGCGAACGATGCGGCACAGGATGCGAATATCTTGGTGCAAGCGGACATAGTAGAGGTTGGCCGGGTCGCCGTCGATACCGGCGACGATATGACCGGCAACCGTTGTGCCCTCAAATCCACCAATATCCTCGGAGGGACCTCCTTGGCCGGGGCAGTCGAGGGCGATGAGTGCCATGCCCATGCCCGCAAACGACGCCTGCTCAAACCAGCTGCGGCTTGCACCCGGATACCCATGGAACTGAAGCACCAATGGCACGGGCTCGTCCGAGACGGGTTTAAGGTACTTGGCATGCAGGCGCGCGCCGCACATGCCGGTATACCAGAGGTCGAAAAGCTGGCAGGTCGCGGCATCGGCGACCGATGCCGTCTCGATCGCATAGTCAAGCCCGACGGCGTCGGCCTCGGCCATGCGATCCTTCCAAAAGAGATCGAAATCTGATGGACGGGGCATGGCGCCTCGATATTCATCAAATTGATGTTGTAGCTCCTGAGCACTTGGCATGGCTCGTGAACCCAACCTTTCGAAATCGCAACGGAGGTGCGCCCGGCAAGGGAACCGGGCGCACGGGAGGGAAAGCGAGGCTACTCGCCGAGCTTGGGATGCAGCAGCGACGGCGCAGCGCCGAGCAGCATCTTGGTGTAGGGGTCCTGGGGGTGCTGGAAGACCTGCTTGGCCTCGCCCTGCTCGACGATCTTGCCGCCATTCATAACGATGATGTCGTCAGAGATATAGCGGACCGTCTGGATGTCATGGCTGATGAACACCATGGCCAGGCCGAGCTCCTTCTTAAGGTCGGTCAGCAGGTTCAGAATCTGCGCGCGGACCGAAACGTCCAGAGCCGAGGTGGGCTCGTCGGCGATGATGGCATCGGGGTTCAGCGACAGGGCACGGGCAATTGCGACGCGCTGACGCTGGCCGCCCGAAAGCTGGCCGGGAAGAACCTCGGCAGCGGAGCTGGGCAGACCGGTGAGCTCCAAGAGTTCCTTGACGCGCTTCTCCTGCTCGGCCTCGGTACCCAGGTTGTGGACGCGCATGGGGTCGAGCAGCTGCTCGCGAACGACCATGCGGGGGTTGAGCGCCGTGGCCGGGTTCTGGAACACGACCGAGATGACGCGACCCATGTGGCGACGGTCCTCGGCGGTACGTTTGGTAACGTCCTTGCCCTTAAAGTAGACCTTGCCGCTCGTGGGGGCCTGCAGGCCGCACATGACGTTGGCGGTGGTGGACTTACCGCAACCGGACTCGCCGACGATGCCAATCGTCTGACCGGGCATGAGCTTAATCGTTACACCCTGGACGGCGTGAACCAGGTTGGGATGCAGAATCGAGCCGGTACGGGTCCTAAAGGTGACGTGGACGTCATCAAGGAAGATGATCGGCTCGACGCCGTTTACTGCGGTCTCGCTCATCTACATCACCTCCGCGTGAGGGGTCAAACCATTTGCCTTGAGCACCTCGTCGGGGAGCTCGGAATAGAAGTGCTCGGTGCCGGGCACGCGCTTGAAGACCGGACGGGTGTCCAGGCCAATACGCGGATGGCTCGAGCGGGGCGCGAAGCGATCGCCCTTGGGGAAATCGCGCGGGCTCGGAACGGCGCCGGGCACCTGGTGCAGGCGGCCCGAACCGCTCTCGATGGACAGAACGGAACCCAGAAGACCGCGGGTGTACTCGTGGATCGGGTTAGTGAGCAGCTCCTTGGTGGGTGCCTGCTCGATAACCTGACCGGCGTACATAACCGTGATGTTATGGGCAACCTCAGCGACCAGAGCCAGGTCATGCGAAACGAAGATCATGGCAAAGCCGAGCTTGGCCTGAAGATCGTTGAGCAGCTTGATGACCTGCTTCTGGACGGTAACGTCCAGAGCGGTCGTGGGCTCGTCGCAGATGACCAGCTTGGGGTCGCGGGTAAGGGCCATAGCGATCAGGACGCGCTGACGCTGGCCGCCGGAAAGCTCGTGCGGATAGCTCTCGAGCGTGCGCTTGGGATCGAGGCCGACGAGCTCCAGGAGCTCCTCGGCGCTGCGGGTTCCGCCGCGCTTGGTGAGCTGCTTCATCTGGGCAGAGATGAGCATGGAGGGGTTGAGCGAGGACAGGGCGTCCTGATAGACCATAGCGATATCGGTACCGCGCAGGCCGAACCACTCCTTCTTGCTCATCTTGAGCAGGTCACGGCCCTCCCAGAGGACCTCGCCGGAAAGATGCTCGTCATCGTCGGTCAGGCCCATGATGGCCAGCGTGGTGATGGACTTACCGCAACCGGACTCGCCCACCAGGCCCATGGTCTGACCAGGACGAACGTCAAAGTTGACATGGTCGACGACGTTGATATCACCGTGATGCTCAAACTGAATGCAGAAGTCACGGACCGAGAGAATCGGTTCGACAGACTCGTCGGGCACGTGGCGATCGTCACGCTTGAGCTCGACATCGCGCAGGGCGCCAAGGCGAGCGGAGAGGGACTGGGCCTGCTCCTTGTAGGCGCGAACGGGGTCGGAGACCAGCAGGTCGGCCTCGCGACGCTTGGAGGAATCGGTAGGATCCAGGGCGGCGGAGGGAGCAGCGGCCATGGCGTCGGTAATGCCCTCGGAGAGGATGTTGAGCGCCAGGCAGGTGATCATGATGGCCAGGCCCGGGAACAGCGCCTGCCACCAACGGCCGGCGAGCACGCCGCCGCGGGCGTCGGCGAGGATGTTGCCCCAGGTAGCGGTGGGCTCCTGGATACCAGCGCCGATGAAGGTCAGCGAGGCCTCGAAGATGATGGCGTCGGCGACCAGGGTAACGGTGAAGACCATGATCGGGGCGATGCAGTTACGCAGAACATGCTTGATCAAAATCCACGGAGCCTTGGCGCCGGAAACGATGACCGCGCGGACATAGTCCTCGCCGTACTCGGACACGATGTTGGCGCGCACGATACGGGCAATCTGCGGAGTGTACATAAAGCCGATGGCGAAGATAATCGACGGCACGGAGTTGCCCAGGATGGAGACGAAGACGGCCGCGAGGGCGATGCCCGGGATGGACATGATGATGTCCAGGATACGCATGATCGTCTCGGAGACGGCCTTGCGCGAAACCGCTGCAAGGGCGCCCACGACCGAGCCGCAGACCAGAGCCATGGCAGTGGCGCCAAAGCCGATAATCAGCGAGTAACGACCACCGTAGAGCATACGCGACAGAATGTCGCGACCCTTATCGTCGGTACCGAAGATAAATCCGTTGCCGGGAGCCTGGCGAGCCGTAAAGATCTCGACCGGGCTATAGGGGGCAAGAAGGGGCGCCAGGATCGCAGTCAGGGCGACCAGCACCAGCACGACGGCGGCAATCTTAGAAGACAGCGTCATCTTCTTCCAGCCACCGAGCTTGAGCCCCTTGGAGGCAGCCTTCTCGAGCTGCTCGGTTTGCTTCTCTCGAATCTTTACCATAATCTACACCGTCCTGATGCGCGGGTTGATGAGCAGGTAGAGCATGTCAACCACGATGTTGATGATGATGAAGGCAAGAGCAACGACGATAACGACGCCCTGAACCAGGTTCGCCTCGTTGCCCTGAACGCCCTGCAGAATCGCGGTGCCCATGCCGGGGAGGTTGAAGATAACCTCGATGACGACGGCGCCGCCCATGAGGTAACCGATCTTAAGACCGAGGGTGGTGACCGGGGTGATCAGCGCATTGCGAAGAACGTTGATGCCGACGACGACCTTCTCGGGAACGCCGGCGCCGCGAGCCATACGGACATAATCCTTGTCGAGCTCCTCGACCATGGCGGTACGCACGATACGAGTCATCTGGCCCGTCAGCGGAAATGCCAAGGCGATGGCGGGCATGATCATACGTCCCAGATAGCCAACCGGATTCGTGGTGAAGTGAGGCAGAGCACCCGATGCCGGGAGCACCTTAAGGTAGGAAGAGAACAGCAGGATCAACAGAACGGCAAGCCAGAACGACGGGGTTGCCAAGCCGGCGATGGAAAAGACACGGATCACTTGGTCCGGCCATTTGTCGCGATACAGTGCCGCGATGACGCCGAGCAAAAACGAAACGACCGCACCGATAGCGAGACCGATAAAGGTCAGCTGCATCGTGACGGGCAGGGCCGTGGAGATGCGCTTGGCAACGGAGTTGCGAGCAGCACCATAGGTGCCCATGTCGCCATGGATCAAATCGCCCATATAGCGCACGTAGCGCACGGGCCAGGGGTCGTCCAGACCATACTTCTCATGGTACTCGGCAACCGCCTCGGGCGAGGCACCGTCACCCAACGCCGTGTAGGCGGGGTCGGTCTTGGAGAACGACATAAGGAAGAACACCAGGACGGTGACGCCCAATGCCATGATCGGCAGCGCCACAAGACGCCTTCCAATCAAACGTAGCAAGTTGTTCACGTTCTCTCCCCTTTCTTTTGTCGGTAGGACCAACTGGTATATGAGTACGGATACTCATTACAAGACCCGAGCGACATCGTTGCCGCCCGGGTCTTTGTTTCAACTATGAGGATACGGTCCCAACGACCGACATCCTGCATACAGACTCAAGCGAGTCTTACGCCTTGACGGTCGCAACGCCCCTGAAGGACATGCTCGTCGTGCCGATGCCCTTGAAGCCATCGAGGGCCTCGCCGTTGGGCGCAGTGGACGGATCGTCCCAGAAAGCGGAGACGGTCTTGACGTGGACAACGGGGTACAGAACGGCGTTGTCGGCAATGATGTCGAAGCACTCGTTCCACTTCTTCTGCTGCTCGTCGCCCTCGGCGGCAAGAGCCTCGTCCATGAGACCGTGGAGCTTCTGCCACTCAGCGGACTCCTTCCACGGGCAACGGGTCTGCATCCAGACGTTGTCGCCGTACCACCAGTTGAGCAGCAGGTCGGGGTCGGCGCCGAAGCAGGAAGGATCGCCAGGGGCAAGGAGGATATCGTAGGCCTCGCCGCCGTCGATGGCAGCGTAGGTGGCCGGCGAGGTATCGGTCTGGATGGTCACATCGAAGCCGAGAGCGTCGAGGTCGTTCTTGACCTGGGCGGCCATGCCCTTAATCTGCTCGTTATCGGTGGTGCGCAGGGTGATGGCACCCGGGGTGATGCCAGATTCCTCGATGAGCTTCTTAGCCTTCTTGGCGTCGGTCTTGTACACCGTGGAAGCCTCATGATAGTTGGTGAAGCTCTTGGGCAGGTAGCAGCTGGCAGCGGTGGCAAGGCCGGCGAAGGTGTTGCTGACCATCTTCTCGGTGTCGAGCGCATACATGACAGCCTGACGGACCTTGACGTTGTTCCAAGGCTCCTTGGCGACGTTGAACATGATGAAGCGGGTGCCGAAACCCTGAACGTTATCGATCTTGCAGCCGGCGCTCTCGAGCTGGTCGACGGCGTCAGCGGTAACGAGCTCCATAACGAGCGTGGAGCCCTCCTGCTGAGCGGTAACGCGAGCGGTGGGGTCGGTCAGGATGCTGTACTGAATCTTCTTATCCTCGGCAGCATACTCACCGTTGTACTCGGGGTTGGGAACCAAGGTGATCTCGGTATCGGAGATAGAGTCGTACATCCAGGGGCCGGAGCCGATCGGCTGCTTGGCGCGATCCTCCTCGGTCTGGGTGGCCGGGGTAACGCGGACGATGGCCAGACGATCCTTGAGCAGGGAGAAGTTGGGGACCTTGGTCTTGACCGTCACGGTGCTGGCGTCCTTGGCCTCGATGGACTCGAAGGGCTGGAAGAACGGAGCATAGGTAGCGGAAGCGGCGCAAGCGGTGTAGGAGGCAACGACATCGTCAGCGGTGACCTCGGTGCCATCGGAGAACTTGGCGCCCTTGCGGATGGTGACCTCGAAAGTGGTGTCGTCCACAGACTTGGGATCGTCGGTGGCGAGCTCGTTGAAGGTGCTGTAGTCGTGGTAATCGATGCCGTAGAGGCCCTCGACGACGTGCCAGTTAGCACCCAGGCCCACAGCGGAGCCGGTGCTGGCGGGATCGAAGCTGGACGGAGCGTAAGCGGAACCAGCGGTGATCACGCCGCCGCCACGGTTAGCGGAATCGGTGGAACCGGAAGCGGAACCCTCGTCGTTAGAGCTGCCACCGCAGCCGGTGAGACCAAGCCCTGCGACAGCAGCGACGCTGCCGGTGAGGCCGAGGAACGATCGCCTGGACATACCCTTGTTGATGATGGCCATGTCTTCTCCTATCAATAGAGAATCTTACTCGGGAGCATCTAGACTTGCCCCCGCGCAACTTGCGGACGATATATACCTTACCTACCGACGAACCCAACTGAGGTGCCGCGCTCGGCGACCGATACATACATACGCTTGAACGGTATTTACTACCGTTCACCGAATTCGTTGACAAACGATTCGCCAGACAGTATGTATCGGCGAGGTGAGATATCAGTCTTCGTCAACCCGCAGGATAGCAGGGTTTTCGCTTGGGTTAGTCAAACGTTTTAGCGTTAATAAAACCCGAAACCAGCAGGCAATCATGGCGAAATAAATGGTTGAAAATCGCGCAATCATGTATATCAGTTGTTTAGGCTCGTGTTTAGCTATCGGAATGGCCAGCCGCCGCCTCGGCGCGCTCGGCATTCCACGCAACGAGCGCCTCGTGGACCGCCTTGGCAACATCGGCAGGTATGCCGCGAACTTCCGCGATCTCTTGCTCGCTCGCCGCGCGCAAACGCTTCATCGAGCCAAAATGGCGCATAAGGGCACGTTTTCTGGTGGGTCCCACGCCTGGAACGTCATCGAGTACCGAAACTGTCATGGCTTTATCACGCAACTCACGATGGAATGTGATTGCAAAACGGTGCGATTCATCGCGCACCTGTTTAATTAGATAGAGCGAAGCAGACCCGGTCGGCAGCACGACGGGAGTCTCGTCCCAAGGCACGAAAACCTCCTCATCGGCCTTTGCCAAGCCACAAACTGGTATATCGAGCCCAAGAGCCTCAAGTTGCTTGATCGCAGCGGTCAATTGCGGCTTACCGCCATCGACAACGAGCAAATCGGGGCGCGAGCCAAAGCGCTCGTCGGCCATGCGCTCGGGAGCATAGCGTCGTCCCAAAACCTCGGACATCGACACGAAGTCGTTTGCCTCGTCCAATTCGGCCTGAATTTTAAAACGACGGTACTGGCTCTTGTCGGCGCGTCCGTTGGTAAACACCACCATCGAGGCGACGGTAAAGGTTCCATGCAGCGTCGAGATATCGAAGCACTCGATACGCATCGGCGGCGCCGGCAGCGCCAGCGCGCTTTCGAGCTCCAGGAGCGCTTGATTGGTGCGGTCGTCAGCGTACCCCGTTCGCATCATGTAGCGCATGAGGGCATGGCGCGCATTTTTGGATGCCATATCGAGCAAACGGTGCTTTTCGCCACGCTGCGGCCTATGGAGATGGCAGGAACGCTCGCGCTTGCCCGCAAGCCACTCCCCCAGCGCCTCCGCATCCTCAAGCTCGACGGAAAGGTTGACCTCAGCTGGAATATCAGCCGTCTCGTCGTAATAGCGCTTAAGAAAGCCCGACTGGAGCTCTTCCTCGTCAACATCAAGACCCTTGTCGAGAATGAACTCGCAGGTGCGAACTGTTCGGCCCTCGCGAACGACGAAGACGCAAGCGGCGGAGATGGTCTCCTCGCGATAGAACCCGATGACATCGATATCGACACTGGAGGGAAAAACGACTTGCTGACGATCGTCCAGACCCCTGATGACCTCCAAACGACGTTTGACGCGTGCCGCGCGCTCAAAGTCGAGCGCCTCGGCGGCATCCGTCATCTCGGAGGTCAGCTCATCGACGACATCCTTGCGATGGCCCGACAAAAAGCGCTCGACACGCTTGACGTTCTTGGCATAGTCTGCCGGGGAAATCGCGCCGACACACGCACCCGGGCCGCGCCCGACATGGTAGTCAAAGCAGGGACGCCCGTTTTGTGCGCAAATCATATTGACGATGTCTTCCTCGCCCTTGTGGGACTCGATGGTACGGCGACAACGACGCCACTCCGCACAGGATGCAGAGCAGATGGGGATAACCTTGCGCAGCGTATCTATCGTCTCACGTGCCGCACGGCTATCGGTATAGGGTCCAAAATAGCGCGTTCCCGGCTTATGACGCTCACGCGTGTATTTGATCGCGGGATACAGGTCGCCCTTTGTAATGGCGATAAAGGGGTAGCTCTTGTCATCCTTGAGGTCGACGTTAAAGTACGGATGGTACTGGCCGATCAGGTTGCGCTCGAGTACAAGCGCCTCATGCTCGGTTTCGACAACGATGTAGTCAAAGCTCGCCACCAGCTGCATCATCAGCGGGATCTTTTGACGCTCATCCTGCAGTGTCACGTATTGACGCATGCGGGCGCGCAGGTTTTTCGCCTTGCCCACGTAGATGACATCGCCCTTGGCATCCTTCCAAAGGTAGCATCCGGGCTGTGTGGGAACGCGCGAAACCTGCTCGGCAAGCGTTGGTATGTTGTCGTGACCGGCCACGCGCACCTACTTGCGACGAAGCAGCGCCGAGACCTCGGGCATCTTAAGGACGACGGCAAGGCCAAAGGTAACAACAAGCGAGGCGACACCCGCAACGCAAACGTAGCCAAGAGTAATCAGAATCGAGCCGCCAAGTGCCCCGACAAAGTGTTCAAGCGCCCACATGACGCCGGCGCCTGCGGCAGCACCTAGGCCACCGAGCAAAAGGCCAAAGAAACCGCCATGTAGGATAGATTTGACCTGAAGGCCACGCAGGCGACGACGCAGCCACCACAGCGAACAGCCGACCAAGATCACGTAGTCGACGACATACGAAAGCGCGATTGCCGGCATACCGAAGCCCAGCACAACGCCAAACAGCAGAACCGAGCCGGCCTGGCCGATGGCGGAATACAGGCAATAGCGGCTATAGGGCTTCATGTCGAGCAAGGCAGAGAAGCTCTTCTGCATCAACACGACCACGCCGTAGAGCGGCAGCGAGAGCGCCAGGTAGACAAGGTACTCGGACACCAGCGCCACGCCGGATTCATCGAACTTGCCAGCACAGTAGATCATATTGAGCGGACGTGCGAAGACAATCAGGTACAGTGCGAACGGAATCAGGAAGAACAGCATCTGGGCGACGCCACGCGAAATGCCCGTGCGAACGCTGTCGTAATCCTTCTCCTGTGCGTCATGAGAGAGCTCGGTATAGAGCGCCGTCGAAAGCGAGGCGGCAATCAGCGCGTAGGGCAGCGTGTACCACAGGCGCGCATAGGCGATGACGGAAGGACCCGTCTCGGGCTGGACCACCAGCGCGGCAGCGTTGGTGATAGAAGTCGAGACAAACATGCACACCGTGGCGAGCAGCGTCGGGATACCGAGCGCAATCGTCTGGCGCAGCGCGGGGTCCTTAAAGTCGATATGGATATGGGGATGCACGCCGTGCTTGCCAAGCGCGGGAATCTGACATGCCATCTGAACAAAGACACCGAGGGTCGTACCGGCCGCAATCAAGATGATGCCGGCACGTTCGCCAAACTGTGCGGACACGGGCGCAAAACCCATAAAGCTCGCAATGACGATCACATTGTTGAGGACCGGGGCAAACGTCGACCAGAAGTAGTCGCGGTGTGCGTTGAGAACGCCCGAGAACACCGAGCCCAAACCATAAAACAGAATCTGGATGGCAAAGAAACGGAACATGAACGCAGCGGTATCCATGCTGCCGCCGTCACCCGAAAGGAACGATTGCGTCCAGATAAAGCCCGGGGCGAACACGGTCCCCAGCAACGAAATGCCACCCAGCACCAAAAGCAGAATGCCGAGCAGGTTGCCCACGTACTCGTTCGAGGCCTCGCGACCCTGCTCACGCCTCACGCCCATGTACACGGGCAAAAACGCCGTCACGAGCATGCCGCCCATCACGAGTTCGTAGAGCATATTGGGCAGGTTGTTGGCGACCTGATAGGAGGACGAGAGTAGCGACATGCCGATAGCGGCCGCCATTGCCCACGTGCGGATAAAACCGGTGACGCGAGACACGATGGTCAGGATGGTCATAAGCCCGGCGGAACGACCAACCGTGGAGTAGTCCGACGAGCCCATGTCGTCAGTGTCATCTCGCGACGAAGAAGCTTCGGATGAGGGTGTCTGAGGCGCAGATTCTTTTGCAAAATGAGCTCCGCGCTTCAATTCTTCCTGCGGCATCGCTCAGTCCTCTCTCGTAATCGCGGCAACCGTCGCCCCGCAAAATGCAATTAAATCATCGGGTGCAAGCTCGAGCTGATAACCACGCTTGCCTCCCGAAATAAAAATGGTATCCCAAAGGACACATGTCTCATCAATGAGCGTCCGGCAGCGTTTTTTCATACCGACCGGGCTGCAGCCGCCGCGAACGTAGCCAGTCGCCGCAAGCAAATCCTTCACATGCATCATGGCCAAGGACTTCTCCCCCGCGGCACGCGCGGCGGACTTTAGATCGAGCTCGTCGGCAACAGGGATACAGCACACGACATAGTCGTTGGACGGTGTCACGCAGACCAAAGTCTTAAATCCTTGACCGGGCTCCTCGCCAAGCTGCTCCGAAATCGCGACACCCAGGCCCACCGACTCATCACCATCGTCTTCGTACGTATGTAGAACATAGGAAATGCCGGCGCTTTCCAGCTCGCGCATCGCATTGGTTTTTGGCGTCTTTACAGCCTTTGCCATGACATATCCTTTCCCTCGCATTCGGACGCAAGGATTAAGTATATGTCCAATTCGGCTGCATACGTCACTTCGGCACAGCAAGCGCCATCGAATCACAAGGAGTCGATGGCGCCCATAAACTGAATCGCCTATTTATTGAGCATCAAGTTGAGCCTGACGCTCCCGGTCACGCCTGAGCAACGGCGCCAAAAACTTGCCCGTATAACTCTGCGGACAGTCCGCAACCTGCTCCGGTGTGCCCGAAACCACGACGGTTCCGCCGCCGTTACCGCCCTCGGGACCCATATCGATCAGGCGGTCGGCAACCTTGATGACATCAAGGTTGTGCTCAATCACCAGCACCGTGTTGCCCGCATCGACCAAACGCTGCAGCACATCGAGCAGCTGGCGGACGTCCTCAAAATGAAGACCGGTCGTCGGCTCGTCCAAAATATAGAACGTCTTGCCCGTCTGGCGTCGATGAAGCTCCTTGGCGAGCTTCACACGCTGCGCCTCGCCGCCCGAGAGCGTCGTGGCGGGCTGGCCCAGGCTCACGTAGCCTAAGCCTACATCGTACAGCGTCTGGAGCTTGCGCTTAATCTGCGGGATATTCCCAAAGAAGGCCAGCGCCTCGGTGACGCTCATGTCGAGCACGTCCGAGATGGTCTTGCCACGGTAGGTGACCTCGAGTGTCTCGCGGTTGTAGCGTTTACCGCCGCAAACTTCGCAGGGAACGTAGATATCGGGAAGGAAGTGCATCTCGATCTTGATCTGCCCGTCGCCCTTGCACGCCTCACAGCGCCCGCCACTCACATTAAAGGAGAAACGACCCGGCGAGTAGCCGCGCGCCTTCGACTCCGGCGTACTCGCAAACAGTGCGCGAAGATCATCCCACAGGCCGATATAGGTAGCAGGGTTGGAACGCGGCGTACGGCCAATCGGCGACTGGTCGATATCGATAACCTTATCGATACACTCAATGCCCTCGATTTTCTTATACGGACCCACAGGGCGCGTCGAGCGGTGAATGGCATTCGTAAGGGCAGGCGCAATGGTGTCGGTAACCAGGGAGCTCTTGCCCGATCCCGACACGCCGGTAACAACCGTAAGCGTACCAAACTCGATCTTGGCAGTAACGTTTTTGAGGTTGTTGGCTCGAGCGCCCGTAATTTTAAGGCAGCCGCGACCGGGCTTGCGCCGTTCATCAGGCACCCGAATCATTCGTTTGCCGGTCAGGTAAGCGCCCGTCATCGACTCAGGACACGCCATGATATCAGCAGGCGTTCCCGCCGCGACTACGTGCCCGCCGTTGACACCGGCGCCGGGCCCCATGTCGATCACGTAGTCGGCGGCACGGATTGTATCCTCGTCGTGTTCGACAACGATAACGGTATTGCCGATATCGCGCAGGCGCTCGAGCGTCTTAATCAGGCGCTCGTTGTCACGCTGATGAAGACCGATCGAGGGCTCGTCCAGAATATAGAGCACGCCCATGAGACCCGCGCCGATCTGCGTTGCCAGTCGAATACGCTGCGCCTCGCCACCGGAAAGCGTCGCCGAGGCACGATCGAGCGTCAGATAGTCGAGTCCAACATCGACCAGAAAACGCAAGCGCTCCAGGATTTCCTTGACGATACGGCCGCCGATAAACTGTTGGCGCTCGGTGAGTTCCAGGCCCTCAAAAAACTCGAGCGATTCACGGCACGACAGGCAACAAACCTCGTAAATGGACTTGCCGCCCACGGTGACGGCAAGCATCTCGGGACGCAGGCGAGCACCGTGACAGCTCGAGCACGGCTCCTCGCGAATGTACTTCTCCAGGCGCGCCTTGGTGTTCTCGTTCGTCGTCTCGGTATAGCGTTCGTACAGGATGTTGCGAACGCCCGAAAACTTGGTATCCCACTGGCTGCGACGCCCATCGAGCTTTTGATAGTCGACCGAAATCTTCGTGTCGCCCATGCCATCCAAAAACGCACGACGCACGCGAGGGGGCAAGTCCCCCCACGGCGTATCGGCGCTCACCTTAAAGTGTTTGCAGACCGCAGCAAAAATCTGCGGATAGTAGTTCGAATTGCCAAACAGGCTACCAAAGACTCCGTCGGCAATGGACTTCGAGGGATCCTCAATCAGCGCCTCGGCATCAACGGTTTTCTTAAAGCCCAGGCCGTCGCACTCAGGACATGCGCCATAGGGAGCGTTGAACGAAAAGTCGCGGGGTTGTAGGTCGTCGATGGAGTGCCCGTGCTCCGGGCATGCCAGAGCCAACGAATACTCCAGTAGCTCGCCCTCGGTCCCCTCGGGAGCATCGCGATCGGGCAGCATGTATACGTTCACATTACCGTGCGCCAAGGCAGTCGCCTGTTCAACAGACTCGGCGATACGGCCCAGAGAATTCTCACGGATCACGATGCGGTCGACTACGACCTCGATATCGTGTTTGAACTTCTTGTCCAGATCGATCGGATCATCGAGCGAGCGCACTTCGCCGTCAACGCGCACGCGGCTAAAGCCCTCGGCGCGAAGGTCCTCAAACAGTTTGGTGTACTCGCCTTTTCGCCCGCGCACCACCGGTGCCAGCACAAACGCGCGGCGGCCCTCCCCCGCCGCCAAGACCTTGTCGGCAACCTGGTCGGTCGTCTGGCGCTCAATGACGCGGCCGCATTCGGGACAGTGCGGGGTGCCCACACGGGCGAACAGCAGGCGCAGATAGTCATAAATCTCGGTTACGGTGCCAACCGTCGAGCGAGGGTTTTTAGACGTCGTCTTTTGGTCGATCGACACCGCCGGCGAAAGGCCGTCGATTGAATCCAAGTCGGGTTTGTCCATCTGGCCCAAGAACTGGCGCGCATAGCTCGAAAGACTCTCGACGTATCGACGCTGGCCCTCGGCATAGATAGTGTCAAATGCCAGCGAACTCTTGCCCGAGCCAGAAAGACCGGTAATGACCACGAGTTGGTCACGCGGAATGGAAACATCGATATCACGGAGGTTGTGCTCACGAGCGCCGCGAATAACGATAGAAGAATCAGACATGGAAGCTCCTTGCCTCCTATTGCATCGAATCATACTGCCGATGAGTTTAGCGCACTCGACGCGCACAGATGTTCGTAATACAAGATTCGCAGACCTTTAGCTTTGCGTATCGGGCGCTTTGTTTCTCGAAATGCCGTGGAAAGGTTACAGTAATCTAATACTGAACTTAATTTGCCGTAACAGAGGAACGTCCATGACCGAAGATATCCCCCTTGAAATCACTTCGAGCGACATGGCCAATCTGCCCATATTCATCGCCGTCCTTATCGTGGCCATCGTCGTGGTGCGCGTATATTTTTCAATCAAACACAATGAAAAGCCGCCCATTGCCCGCGTCTTTTGGTGCGCGACGCTCCTCATCCCGCTCGGCATGGTAGCTGCATGGATTACGAATCAATTGCTCGTAAATGAGGACAATTCCCTATGGGTCCTTTCTTATTCGGCGCTCGGTGCTACCGCCGTCATACTTCTTGTCGAGCCCTTGGTTTCGGGACTTATCGACCAAACCGATCTTGCGACGGGAACGGTTGCCTGTATTTGCCGTGACATCCTTGTCATCGCCGCTGTTTCAGCGCTCTCGTTCGTTTCACTCGAAATTGCCTGTAACGAAACGTTCTATCGCATTCCCGCCAACTCATTCGGGTTTTCCGTCGGGCTGCTCGCGACGGTTCTGCTCTCCCTTTATTTGCTGGGACAGCGTCATGGAGGCGTCATGGCCCTCGTGCCCGTCGCCTGTTGCATCCTTGGCATTGCCGAGCACTTCGTCATAACGTTTAAAGGCGAGGCCATCCTGCCAAGCGATATCTTGGCCCTTGGCACCGCAATGGAAGTGAGCGAGGGATACGAGTTTACCTTTACCGCCGGAATCGTAACCTCTCTAGCCCTGCTGGAGATTTCCCTAGGGCTTCTTTCGCTTATCCGACCGAGAAAGCTCCGTACGCCCACCCATGTCTTCCCCGCAATCGCCGCTAACCTCTGCGCTTTTCTGCTAGTGACCGTTGTGGGGCTCTCGGGCTTTTCCAGCATCGACTTGGAGCAGGCGCTGAATTTTGGATTTGACCGTTGGCAGCCCATCACCACGTATGCGTCTCAGGGTTTTATCACTTCGTTCACCGAAATGGTCAACGAGTTGCCCATTGAGAAGCCCGAAGACTATACGCCCGATGAGGCGCAGAGCATCGAGCAGGAGCTCGCCGCCACCTACGACAGCACGTATGGCTCGAGCGAGCAGCGCGCGGCGGCCGTTGCCCAGTTCAATGAAATCAAGCCGACGATTGTTGCCGTCATGAATGAGAGTTTTAGCGACCTTTCGTGCTTTGAGCAGCTCCAGGCGGCCGGGTACACCGGTCCCGCATTCTACAACTCGCTTCCCGACACACTTGTTCGCGGCACCATGCTCGCTTCGGTCGCCGGTGGCGGAACGGCGAACTCCGAATTCGAATTTTTGACCGGAGCGACAACGGCCTTTGTCGGATTAGGCAAAATCCCCTATCAGCTGTATCAGATGAATGGCGTCAACAGCCTGGCAAAGGACCTTAAGGAGCTTGGGTATACCGCTACCGCTATGCACCCGCAAAACCCCGTCAACTACCATCGAGATAAAATCTATCAGCAGCTGGGCTTTGGAGACTTTCTTTCAATCGGCGATTTCGAAGGTGCGCCCTGTTACCATGCCGGCGTATGCGACTACGCCACCTACGACAAGATACTCGACCTGCTTAGAACCGACGAAGCCCCGCAGTTCATCTTTGACGTCACGATGCAAAATCACGGCGGCTACGACTATGGCACCGTTCCCGCCGAGGAGCTGACAAACTATTGGGTCGAGGGAGCCAGCGAGGGCGCCAATAGCGCGCTCAACACCTATCTTACCTGCATCAACGCATCCGACCGGGACCTCGAGTACTTTATCAACGAGCTCCGCAATATCGGCAGACCGGTTGTCCTTGTCTTTTTTGGCGACCATCAGCCGAGCGCCGCAACGACTCTCAACGACGAGCTGTACCCTCAGGAAGATACGGCAAGCCACGCTTTCCGTATCTATCAGTCGACATATTTCGTCTGGGCTAACTATGAAATCGCCGGCAATACCGAGCTCAACGTCTACGACACCGTCGGGGCAAACGAGGTTGCAGCCATTACCCTTAATAAGATCGGCGCCCCGCTCACCGACTATCAAAAGGCTCTGCTTGCAACAAGGTCAGATGTGCCCACCATCAATGTCGCCGGCTACCTTGGTGCCGACGGGCTGCGCTACGACTTGGAATCTGAAGACAGCCCATACGCCTCGACGATCGACAAGCTGCAGCGCATGCAATACCTCGAGTTCGCCAGCAAAGTTCAGTAAGCCCGCCCATTCGCTTGGACCCATCGTATTGCAAGCACGCTCGGCCCAAATGCATCGTAAATGACTCCCGCTCGCAAACGAGGGTACAATGACGCTCGTGTCACATCACGGGGCCCCGGCCCCAACATATACAAAGGAGTCATACATGGGTTGCGAGCACGCACAGGCCGCCGGCGGACAAACGTCGCCGTCGCAATTTGAGGAGAATACGCTGTCCGAGGTCAAACGCGTCATCGCCGTGCTTTCCGGCAAGGGCGGTGTCGGCAAGTCGTTTGTCACCGGTGCCATCGCCACCGAGCTTGCCCGTCACGGCCACAAGGTCGGCGTCCTCGATGCCGACATCACCGGTCCCTCTATCCCCAAGATGTTCGGTATGAGCGGACGCCACGTCCATGCCCTTGGCAACCTCATGCTGCCTGAAATCTCCGAGCGCGGCGTCAAGGTCATGAGCTCCAACCTTCTGCTCCAAAACGAGACCGACCCCGTCCTTTGGCGCGGTCCGGTCATCGCAGGCGCCATTAGGCAGTTCTGGAGCGAGACCTCATGGGGCCCCATCGACTACCTGCTGGTCGACATGCCTCCGGGAACAGGCGACGTCGCTCTCACCGTCTTCCAGTCACTGCCCGTCGACGGCATCGTCATCGTCACGAGCCCGCAGGATCTGGTCTCGATGATCGTCGCCAAGGCGGTCAACATGGCCGAGAAGATGAACGTCCCCATTCTGGGCATTGTCGAGAACATGAGCTATATTGAGTGCCCCGACTGCGGCAAGAAGATCGAGGTCTTTGGCAAGAGCAAGCTCCCCGAGGTCGCAGAGCGCTATAACCTCGACATCTTGGGCCAGCTTCCCATTAATCCGGCACTCGCCGAGGCCTGCGATAAGGGCGAGGTCGAGACCGCACTGCCCGATGGCATGTTGCCCAAGGCAGTCTCTGCCGTCGAGGCCATTACCCCGCACGAGACCGACGAGGCCTAAGTGAACGCGAGCGCCTTCTATGACGTCCTGGTAATCGGCGGCGGGGCTTCAGGCCTCGCCGCCGCCATTACGGCCGCACGAGCTGGCAAAAGCGTCTGCATCGTTGAGCGCGATGTCGCCTGCGGCCTTAAGCTCCTTGCGACCGGCAACGGCCGCTGCAACCTCTCCAACGAATCGATTGATCCACAGCGGTATAACCACCCCGCATTCGTTGAATCCGTTATGGGCCCCCGGCCCGAACAAGAGCTTATGGGTTTCTTCTCCTCGCTGGGCATCATGACAACCTCCGAGGAAGGCCGACTGTACCCGCGCTCCCTTCGCGCCGAATCGGTGCGCGACGCGCTTCTCAACGTTTGCGACCGCCTAGGTATCACCTTAATCTGCGGAGCCAACGTTGCCTCGGCGCACAAAGCTTCCGAAGGCTGGACACTCCAAATAGACCGTCCAGCGCGGGCACTCAAGGCAAAAAAGCACGACGACCGAAAATCGGAGCTCCGCTCGCTTCGGAAAGCGCTCGCCGATGTCCCTCGCAAGAACGAGGCCCTGCAGGCACATGCCGTAATTATCGCCACGGGTGGTAACCCCACTGGTATCGCCGATACGTTTCGCCTCCCCCTCACTTCGCTGCGCCCCATCCTCTGCCCCGTATCGGCAACGGTCGTCGGCGATCGGGCGGCACTCAAGACGTTGGATGGCCTGCGCGTCCGCGCCCGCTTGACGCTCGCCCGCAATCATAATGAGCTCTGGCACGAAGACGGTGAAGTCCTGTTTCGAACCTTCGGTATCTCGGGCGTCGCTGTCTTCAACCTCTCCCGTCGTATCCAGCACGGCGATACGATCCTGCTCGACGTTTTCCCCGACCTCTCCAAAGACGAGCTGCTCGATATGCTCAACCGGCGCGTTGAGCTGCTCGGCGGCTTTTCGCCCCGCGATCCCCGTTGGCTCGACGGCATGCTCGCCCCGCAACTCTCCCGCGTCGTCTGCACAGCGTTCGAGCAGTGCCATCCAGGCTCCAACGATGTCATCCACCTGGTCTCGATCCTCAAGCACTTTAAGTTGCTCGTCGAGGGAACAGCCGAGGAGCGCTCGGCGCAGGTCACGCGTGGTGGCGTATCTGTCGAGAGCATCTCAACACCCAGTCTACGCGCGAGCAGCGCTGTCGACGCCCCGCTTTACGTCTGCGGCGAAGCGCTCGACATCGACGCCGATTGTGGAGGCTTTAACCTTGCGTGGGCCTGGCTCTCGGGCATTCGCGCTGCAAGCAGCCTGTAGCCGCGCAGTCTATAATCAAAAACGCATTCGGGCCGTCTGGGATACCGGACGGCCTCTTTCTTGCCTCTAAGGAGACCTCGATGATCGAAATCACCCAAGTCAACGCTTCGCTCGATGAAGCCGGCGATGAAAATGCCTGCCTCATTGTTGGCAAGCGAGTCGCCAAGCGCGTCCTACGTTGCAAGGACTCCGAGATCAAGTCCATCGAGCTCCACCGCAAGTCAATCGACGCTCGCAAAAAACGAGACGTCCATTTTATCCTGAGCTTTCGTGTTGAGCTGACCAGTCCCCACCTCGAGCGAGAAGCGGTCGACAGCGTTTCCGAACGTGACCGCTCGCGCGTACGCGCGATAGAAGACGATGGGTCTTCATTCCCCTCCCCCGTCTCCGACGCATCCAAAGAGCGCCCCGTCGTTGTCGGCGCCGGATGCGCTGGCCTTTTCGCTGCGCTCACCCTTGCCGAAGCGGGTCTTAAGCCCTTGCTCATCGAGCGCGGCGACCCAGCATTTCGCCGCTCGCATGCGATCGATCTCTTTCTAAAGGAGCGCATCCTCGACCCCGAGAGCAATATCCAGTTTGGCCTGGGCGGCGCGGGGACCTTCTCGGACGGCAAGCTCAATACGGGAACCAAAAATCCCGCCCATCGCCTTATCCTCGAAACCTTCGTCGAGGCGGGCGCGCCCCGCGATATTCTGTGGGATGCCAAGCCGCACATTGGCTCCGACATCCTTCCCACGGTTGTCACCGCTATATCCCAGCGCATCGAGCAGCTCGGAGGTGTCGTCCGTTATCGAACAAAGCTCGTCGACATTCACATCGACGCGTCTGGCGCCATTACCGGTATTGATGTCCAATCGTCCCAAGACGCCGCTTGCGAGCCAATCGAGACAAAGCACCTCATCCTCGCCTGCGGGCATTCTGCTCGCGATATTTTTGAGCTCCTTAAGGACCACAACGTGGCCCTCGCACAAAAGACCTTTGCCATGGGCGTTCGCATCGAGCATCCGCAGCGCGACATCGACCGAGCCCAATATGGAGCCTCGGCGGGGCATCCTGCCCTCGGAGCAGCCCCCTACAAGCTCGTCGCCCATCTTCCCAACGGCCGCAGCGTGTTCTCGTTTTGCATGTGCCCCGGCGGGCAGGTTGTCGCCGCCTCTTCCGAGCAGGGCCACCTGTGCGTCAACGGCGCCAGCCTCAATGCCCGCGACGGACGCAACGCAAACGCCGCCCTGCTCGTTAACGTCACGCCTGAGGACCTTCCCAACGATGACCCGCTCGCCGGCATCGAGCTCCAGCGTGCCTGCGAGGCGGCCGCCTATCGCCTGGGCGGTTCCAACTGGAACGCACCAGCACAACTCGTCGGAGATTTCCTCGCAGGACGCGTCAGCAAGGCGCCCGGAAAGGTAAAGCCCACCTATCCGCTCGGTGTGACCTGGACGACAATTGACGAAGCCCTGCCGCAGCATATCGTCGAGTCGCTCCGCCTGGGACTTCCCCTACTCGGAAAAAAGCTACGAGGCTACGACCGCCCCGATGCCGTTCTTACCGGCGTGGAGACTCGTTCAAGCTCACCGGTCACTGTCACCCGAGACCGAACGTGCCATGCCGTGTCGACCCCGGGCCTCTACCCTTGTGGTGAGGGAGCTGGATATGCCGGCGGCATCATGAGCGCGGCCACCGACGGCATCCGTTGTGCCGAAGCCCTGATCGCAGACCTCTAACGCACGAATTCCAGCGCGCAAAAGACACAGGCCCCAAGCTCCACAGGGAACTCGGGGCCTGTTCGCTATTTCTTAAACCGTGCACCCTGGCGTTTTCTGCCCGATGCGAACGTGGAACCCTTGCGGGCCTGCGAACGTAAGCGCTCGATCGTCTCGTCCTCAGACGCACCCTCGAGCATCGCCCGAATCTGAACGACGGCATCGCGCAGGCGCGCCGCCTCCTCAAAGTCCATGGCGGCAGAAGCGTTGCGCATATCCTCTTCCATGGTTTCGACGATCCGCACAAGTTCATCATGTGGCAGTTCCTCGAGCTGCCCGGCAAGCGTCTGCTCGGACGACACCGTCTCCGGCGCAGCGCCCTCGCCGTTTTCATCGGGCGTATAGAATGCGCCGTGGCCCAACGAATCGCCCTTCGAACGCCCCTTGGAGCCAACGGTTTTCTCCGCCTCGGCAATGAAGCTCGAGATGTCATTGATGGCCTTGCGAACCGTCTTGGGCACAATGCCGTGCTCTTCGTTATAGGCCATCTGGATCTCGCGTCGGCGCTGCGTCTCGTCGATTGCCTCTCTCATCGAATCGGTCACGACGTCCGCGTACATAATGACTTCGCCGTCGGCATTACGGGCCGCACGACCAATCGTCTGAATCAGCGAACGGCGGTTGCGCAAGAAGCCTTCCTTATCGGCATCGAGAATTGCCACCAGTGAGACCTCGGGAAGATCCAAGCCCTCGCGAAGCAGGTTGATGCCAACGAGAACATCGATCTTGCCCTCGCGCAGCGTTCGCAGGATCTCGACACGGTCCATTGTCGCCGTATCAGAATGCATGTAATTGACCTTAATGCCCGCATCAAGCAGATGGTCGGTCAGGTCCTCGGCCATGCGCTTGGTCAACGTGGTCACCAGCACGCGCTCCTTGCGGGCAACGCGCTCGCGAATCTCGTCCTCAAGATCGTCAATCTGACCGCGAACCGGACGCACATCGATCTTGGGATCGAGCAGACCGGTCGGACGAATAATCTGCTCAACGTCGTTCTGGCTAACCCGCAGCTCGTAATCGCCCGGCGTGGCCGAAACATAGATAAACTGGGGTATCCTTGCCTCAAACTCATCGAAACGAAGCGGGCGGTTATCGAGCGCCGAGGGCAGGCGAAAACCGTGTTCCACCAGCGTCACCTTACGCGAGCGGTCACCTTCGTGCATGCCGCGAATCTGCGGCACCGTCACATGGCTCTCATCGATGATGCAGAGCATATCCTTGGGAAAGTAATCGATTAGGGTAAACGGCGGCTCACCCGGCTTGCGACCGTCCAGATGACGCGAGTAGTTCTCGATGCCGTTGCAAAAGCCCATCGTCTCGAGCATCTCAAGATCATAATCGGTGCGCTGCTGCAGACGCTGCGCCTCGAGCAACTTGTCGGTCGCCTTGAGCTCCGCCACGCGCTTCTCGCACTCTTCGCTGATCGATTTCAGAGCCGCCTTGACCTTCGGCTTCTCGGTCACGTAGTGCGATGCCGGCCATACGGGGATGGCCTCGTACTCACGAAGCATCTCACCGGTGACCTCATCGATCTCGGCAATCAGCTCGACCTCGTCGCCAAAGAACTCAAACCGCAACGGATGCTCGGCATAAGGCGGATACACGTCGACAACATCGCCGCGCACGCGGAACGTGCCGCGTGCCAGGTCATAGTCATTGCGATCATATTGAATGTCGATAAGTGCATGGATAAAGTCATCGCGCTCGAGCGGCACCTTCTTGTCGACGTTTGGAGCCAGACCCGCATAGTCCTCAGGAGAGCCAATGCCATAGATACACGAGACCGATGCGACAACGATCACATCGCGTCGAGAGAGCAGCGATGCGGTCGCCTGATGTCGCAGCATCTCAACCTCTTCGTTAATCGAGGAGTCTTTCTCGATATATGTATCGCTTTGCGGCACATACGCCTCGGGCTGATAGTAGTCGTAGTACGAGACGAAGTAGACCACAGCGTTGTTGGGAAAGAACTCTTTGAGCTCGCTCGCAAGCTGAGCGGCGAGCGTTTTATTCGGAGCCATGACCAGCGTCGGCTTTCCCAGGGCCTCAATAGTCTTTGCCATCGTGAAGGTCTTGCCCGAACCAGTCACGCCCAGCAAAACCTGATAGCGGTCTCCGTCCCTCACGCCCTGCACAAGCGACTCAATGGCCTTAGGCTGGGAACCGGCAGGCTCATAGGGAGACACGACCTTAAACGGCACGTCAGAGCCTTCAACGCCAAAGCGCTTAAGTTCACCACCAACGCGTTCTACTTCAAATTCCGCCATGGATACTCCTAACTCATATATCTGCAGTATACGCAGGCGGCAGGCATAGTCCTATACGAACCGATCGGGATAGAGGGTCTTGTAGCGAACCCAGGCATTATTGACACGAATCAGATACGCCTGCGTCTCGGGAAAAGTGATTGCATTATGAAGCGACGTACTCTGCTGCGCCCATCCGTCGACATTGCCCATGCCGGCGTTATAGGCGGCAATGGCACTGTCAGTCGACCCGTTAAAATACGCTAGAAGATACGAGAGATACGCACAGCCAAACTCGATATTCGTAGCCGGATCGTTAAGGTTGTCGGCCGAATACTCGCCACCGTCGACAAGGCCCTTGGCGATCATATCCTGGGCAGTCTCGGGCATCAGCTGCATCAATCCCTGAGCACCCTGATTCGACTCGGCCTCGGGATCCCAATTCGATTCAGACTTAATGACAGCGCACACCAGATACGGATCAAGATTATGCGAAATACTGGATTGCTTTACATACGCCTCGTAGTCAATCGGATACAGCGGCTTAAAGAAAGCGGCAGGAGCATACGAGTAAACGAATGAGATAAGGCCGAAGGCAAAAACGGCAGCCAGCGGTATAAGGCGATACCACGTAAGGAAACGTGTCTTAGGCATCGGCCTCCTCCTTATCCACTACACCCCCGAACCCATGGCGCGAAAGCCATGCGTCCAGTTGTTCAAAGAGCGAGTTATCGTCTGCCGCATTGTCAATCACAGTTGTAGCGAGATTGCACAGCGCAGACTCATCGGGCTGACAAGCAGAACGGGCATCGAAATCAGATGGCTCCATGCCACGTTGAATAGCGCGCTCGCGACGAACTGACAAAGGGGCGCTAATGACCAGAATTTCATCAGCCAAGCCAAATGCATCCTCAAAACCAGTCGGAGCAGAAACCTCGACCACCGCAAAGGGGTAACGGGGAGATGAAACCGTACAACAAACCGGATCGAGAATCCTAAGCGAAAGCTGTTCAATCAGAACGGGATGCACGATGCCATTGAGTCGTGCGACCGAATCAGGAGAAGCGAAAGCTCGAGAAGCGAGGATGCTGCGGCGAATGCCGCGCTCCTCATCCAAAATGTCCCAACCGAATTCATCCGCGAGAGTATTGACGATATCAGAGCCCGGCACATACAGAGATTTTGCAAGCTCATCCAGATCGATAAGCATAGCGCCACGAGATTCGAAATAGCGGCAGGCAGTCGACTTACCCGAAGCAATATTGCCCAAGACAAATACGGTAAACATCAAGCCCTCCCTAACGCCAATGCGAGTAATTATCGCTCAAATACACTAGAAGGACTCAAAATACAGCCAAACAGTAAGAGCGCATACGGGGAAGCTAAATCCCGAAGTACAACGTGTATATACGCAAAAAGGGGGAGGCCGCGAGGCCTCCCCCTTCTCAGTTCAAGCGTACGGCTCGGTGCCGTCCACCGGTCAGCGGCGCCCTGGCCTCCCACGGGCTGACCCCGCAGTACTCTCGGCGCGATGGGGCTTAGCTTCCGGGTTCGGAACGGGACCGGGCGTGCCCCCCATGCTCTG
>NZ_JBBNKO010000019.1:0-32320 GCF_040092945.1 Collinsella sp. CLA-AP-H1
ATAGCCCATTGGAACGCGCGGCGCAGGCAGGTAAGATTGAAGGGCCTGACGCCGGAGGAGTTCCGGAACCAGGCCCTTGCGGCGTAGTCGCTATTTATTCAGTCCAAGTTTCGGGGCGCAGTTCACAGGCGCCTTTGTGGTGGTTTCGCATCGTGGTACCATGGTTCATATCGTTGTTTAAACGACTAAGGGAGTAGACACCATGGAAGAGGCCTATCGTCAAGCACGCAAGCGCGGCGAGCAGGGACGCCGTCGCGCCATTAGTCAAAGCGAGCACCCGTACCTTACGGACCTCGACAGCCTCGTTGCCCAGCTCCCCTTGGGTCAGCGAGAGAGCGTCGGCCTGAGGGACATTCCGCTCGAAATGGTCGTCGGCACGGTCACCAAAGGCCGCCAGTCTGCCTTTTCGTGTAACTTTATGCCCCTGCTGCCGTTTAACACCGAGTTCGCCCGCAAGTGGTCCAACCTCTACGACATCCAGGTGACCGAGGGCTATCGCGACCCCATCATCGTCACCGAGTTCATGCATCGGTTCTATGTCCAAGAGGGCAACAAGCGCGTCAGCGTCCTCAAATTCCTGGACGCCCCAACGGTTTCGGCCAAGGTCACCCGTCTCTACCCCGGCAAATGGGACTCCGTCGAAAGCCGCCTGTACGGTGAATTCTGCGCGTTTTGGCGCGTCTGTCCCCTATACGAGATCGAGTTCTCGCGTGAGGGAAGCTACGAGACGCTCGCCAAGATGCTCGGTCAGAACCTTATCGAAAAATGGCCGCAGAAAAAGGTCGACTACCTGCGCCACACCTTCCTACTCTTCAAGCGTGCCTACCTTCGCGCGGGCGGCGACCACCTGGACATTACACCCGCCGACGCCATGCTCGTCTACCTCAATGTGTACAACCAAGACCGTCTGCTGGACACGCCGACGGACATCGTCGTAAACCGCCTGTGCAAGATTTGGCGCGAGTTGGTCATTGCCGGCAAAAGTGATGAGGAGAAGGTCGATCTTGTCGAGGCACCGAGCGTCGATGAGGAGGAGTCACCCTCCAAGTCCACCTCCGGCGTGCTCAACTTCTTTATGGGCAAGACCGTCTACTCGGCAGCCAACCCTCTGCGCATCGCCTTTATCCATGAATTCCCCTGCGCCACATCGAGCTGGGACAGCCTGCACGACCAAGGGCGTCAGTATCTCGACGAGCACTTTGGCGGCATCGTGCGCACCGAGGCATTCGAGGACTGCCACGATCCGGACGTGTTCTACGCCGCCGTGGAGACCGCCGTCAAGCACGGGGCGAAGGCCATCTTCTCGACTTCACACCGCCTGATGGAATATACGCTCAGGGCCGCCGTTGAGTATCCCCAGGTGCGATTCCTCAACTGCTCCATCGGCCTTCCCCACCAAAGCGTGCGTTCGTACTTTGGCAAGATGTATGAGGCCAAGTTCCTGCTGGGCGCCCTTGCCGCCAGCATGGCGGACAACCATCGCATTGGTTACCACGCATCGGTCTTCGCCTCGGGCGCACTCAGCGAAATCAACGCCTTTGCGATTGGCGCCTCGCTGCTCGACCCCCGCGCGCAGGTAATCCTCACCTGGGGCGATGTGCCCGCCGGCGGTCTTGCCGAGGCCATGTGCCGCGAAGGCGTGAGTGTTATGACCGGCGCTGACATGTCCAAGTCGCTCGAAGACCCTACGGCCTACGGACTCCACCGCCTGGTCGATGGCAAAGTCACCGGCATCGCCATGCCGGTATGGAACTGGGGCCGTTACTACGAGCTTATCGTGCGCAGCTTGCTGCATGGCACGTGGGACGAGACCAGCGACGACAGCCAGGTTCGCGCCGTCAATTACTGGTATGGCATGAGCTCGGGCGTTATCGACATTCGCTACGCTCCGGGCCTGCCCTATCAGACGCGCAAGCTCGTTCAGCTGCTCCGCAATGGCATCGTCGAGGGTTCCATCAATCCATTTGGCGGCGAACTCCACAGCCAGAACGGCGTGGTGCAGATCGAGGGCTTTCCCCCGCTGCCGAGCACGCAAATCGTCGAGATGGACTGGCTGGCCGACAACGTGGTAGGCGCCATTCCGCAGCCCAACGATGAGCCGAAAGTTCGCGCCCTATGAAGATCCTTGCCGTAGCCGATACCGAAGAACGATGCCTTTGGGAATGCTTTCACAAGGAACGCTTTGAGGGTGTCGACCTGATTTTGTCCGCTGGCGACCTGGACCCGGACTATCTTGAGTTTTTGGTCACCGTCATCAACAAACCGCTCATCTACGTGCGCGGCAATCACGATGACCGCTACGCACGTCATGCACCGGGCGGCTGCATCTGTGTCGAAGACACCGTGTACGTGTATCGCGGCGTCCGCATTGCGGGGCTTGGCGGCTCCATGCGCTACCGAGATGGCGCCAACATGTACACCGAGCGCGAGATGGCCAAGCGCATGCGCAAGCTGTCCCGCAAAGTGAGGATGGTCGGCGGCTGCGACATCTTGCTCACCCATGCGCCCGCCGCCGGCATAGGGGATCTGGATGATCTGGCACATCGAGGATTCGAATGCTTTAACACAGCGCTCGAGTCCTGGAATCCCGACTACATGGTGCACGGGCATGTGCATCAGAGCTACGGTCCCGATTTTCAGCGCGAGCGGCAACACGCGTGCGGGACGACGATTATCAACGCCTGCGGCTATACGCAGTTTGAGCTTGACGAAGCGCGCTACCCCATCCGTGGCTGGCAGGCAGCCTGGCTCAATTCGCAAACCATGCGCCGCGAGCTCAAGCGCCACAAGGCCATCGAGTCCTCTACCGCCAGAACACCCTGGTAACCACCTTTAAGGCTTGACGCTGCGCCGGCCCCAAGCACCCCATCTCGACCCTCAAGCCGTCGCTCGCGTACCAAAGTACGCGTCGCTCCTCTTTCGGGGCGACCTGGGGCACTTGGAACCGGCTCGCTGCGATGCCATAACATTGACGCCAAAGTGCCAAAACCACCACAAAGGTGCCTGTCCCCTTTGTGGTGGTTTTGGCCCGAGATAGCAAGAAACCCGGTCCTGCACGAGGCAGAACCGGGTTTCTTTAGCAATGCTTGCTTTGCTCAGGCAGTAACTGTTAGTTACTCAGCCAGGAAGTCACGCTGGACAGCGGGATCGACCTTGACGCCAGGGCCCATGGTGGAAGACACGGAGATGGACTTGACGTACTTACCCTTAGCAGAAGAGGGCTTGACGCGCAGAATCTCGGTGTACAGGGCAGCGTAGTTCTCGACGAGCTGCTGCTCAGAGAAGGACTTCTTGCCCAGGGGCACGTGGCAGATGCCGTAACGGTCGGCGCGGTACTCAACGCGGCCGGCCTTGAGCTCGGAGACCATCTTGGCGACGTCCATGGTCACGGTGCCGAGCTTGGGGTTCGGCATGAGGCCACGGGGACCAAGGATCTTACCGATGCGGCCAACCTTGGCCATCATGTTCGGCGTAGCGATAGCGGCGTCGAAGTTGATCTCGCCCTTCTGGATCTGGGCGACGAGCTCGTCGGAACCGATGATGTCGGCGCCGGCAGCCTCGGCCTCGCGAGCCTTCTCGCCCTCGGCGAAGACGGCAACACGAACGGTCTTGCCGGTGCCGTGGGGCAGGGAAATGGAACCACGGATGTTCTGGTCAGCCTTACGAGTATCGATGCCCAGACGGAAGTGGGCCTCGACGGTCTCGTCGAACTTGGCGGTGTCGAGCTCCTTGATGAGCTTGGCAGCCTGAAGGGGTGTGTAGAGCGTGGCGCGGTCGATCTTCTCGGCAGCGGCGTTATAGCTCTTACCATGCTTAGCCATGTGCATTACCTCCTGTGGTTAAACGGGCGTGAGCCCTCCCACATCGTATCGTGTGCCCTATTGCACACATATAACGGGCGCCCCGGTCGGAGCACCCGTCATTACCTAAAGAAATCGCTACTCAGCGATGGTGACGCCCATGGAGCGGGCGGTACCGGCGATGATCTTCTTGGCGGCGTCAATGTCGTTGGCATTGAGGTCCGGCATCTTGATCTCGGCGATCTTGGTGAGCTGCTCCTGGGAGAGCTGACCGACCTTGTCGGCCTGGGGCTTAGCGGAACCAGACTTGAGGTTCAGCTCCTTCTTGATGAGGTGAGCCGCCGGCGGGGTCTTGGTGATGAAGGAGAAGGACTTATCCTCGTAGACAGAGATCTCAACGGGGATGATGTCGCCCTTCTTGTCCTGCGTCTCGGCGTTAAAGGCCTGGCAGAACTGCATGATGTTCACGCCAGCAGCGCCCAGGGCGGGGCCGACGGGAGGAGCGGGGTTAGCTGCACCAGCAGGAATCTGGAGCTTAATGACGTTGGCAACCTTCTTCTCAGCCATGGTCATTCCTTTCGAATCACGAGTGTGAAGTACTTGCTATATCGTAAGCACGCACGTGTTAGAAGCACTCCTGAGATGAGCAGTCACAGAAGAAGCACGCTCGCGCGAACGGACGAAAACTTAAGCGATGACAGCGACCTGGTTAAAGTCGAGCTCGACCGGCGTCTCGCGGCCAAAGATCATCAGCGTGACCTTGAGCTTGCCAGCCTCGGTGTTAACCTCGGAGACCTTGCCATCAAAGTCGGTAAGCGGGCCATCGGTGACGCGGACGGACGTGCCGACCTCAATATCAACCGAAGTGCGCTTGGGCGAATCGCCCTTACCGGGACGACGAGTCATCTTGTTGTACTCGTCGCGGGAAAGCGGAGCGGGCTTGCCGTTGCCGCCCAGGAAACCGGTGACGCCAGGCGTGTTACGAACGCACGTCCAAGCATCATCATCCATCTCCATGCGAACCAGGACATAACCCGGGAAGATCTTGGAATCCTTGGTCTCACGCTTGCCACCCTCTTTAATCTCGGTGACACGCTCCATAGGAATCTCGATATCAAAGATACGGTCCTGCATGCCCATAGTCTCGATGCGATGCTCGAGATCGGACTTAACGCGGTTCTCGTATCCAGAGTAAGTGTGAACGACGTACCAACGCTTAGACATGGTTTAGCCCCTCAATCCAGAGAACAGAGCAAGAGCCTCGCCAAAGCCAGCATCGAGCAGAGCGATGACGACGCCGACGACGATCAGAGAAGCGCAAACGACGACCGAGTAGTTCACGAGCTCCTTCTTATCGGGCCACGTGACACGCTTCATCTCGGACTTGACCGAAGCGAAATACTTCTTGGTGCGGGCGAAGAAACCAGGCTTCTCGTTCTTCTTGGACTTCGCAGCCTTCTCGTTCTTCTTGGCAACGGCCTTCTTGGCCTCAACCTTGGAGTTGGCGGCAGCGTTGTTGGCAGGCGCCTGCTGCTGAGCCTTCTTCTTGTTCTTCTTGTTGGCCATTTGGGTTACCTCCGCGCAATGCGCTTATACATGAGTAAACCGTAAGCCCCCAATTGGGAGCTTACGGAATAATGACTGGCACGCCAGGAAGGACTCGAACCCTCAACACTCGGTTTTGGAGACCGATGCTCTACCAATTGAACTACTGGCGTATGTGACTAGAGACTAGCGAGTCTCTTTGTGCAGCGTGTGGTGACGGCACCAGGGGCAATACTTCTTGATCTCCATACGATCAGGCATGGTCGACTTGTTCTTGGTGGTCGTATAGTTGCGGCGCTTGCACTCAGTGCACGCAAGAGTAACTAGAGTACGCATGTATCCTGAACCTTTCATTTCCGCCCCGTACGGGCACGAGTTGATACTTTATCAGCTCTACGTAAGTGCTGTCAACGAAAACCTCGAATCAATTGGTTCTCGGTGAACCCATTCATATTTGGAACACATCAATGGAGCCAACGAGATCTAATCGACGGTGCACCCAGGACCATTATCGATCCTCTCGACACCAGCAACGGCTCAATATCCATTGCAGAAAAGAACCCGGCACCCATATAAGTGCCGGGTTCTCTAAGTCAGCGATATCAAAGAGCTAATTTACTCAATGATCGTGGATACGATGCCCGAACCGACGGTGTGGCCACCCTCGCGGATAGCGAAGCGCAGGCCCTCCTCCATGGCGATCGGGTGGATGAGGTCGCCCTCGATGGTGATGTGGTCACCAGGCATAGCCATCTCGGTGCCCTCGGGGAGCTTGACCGTACCGGTAACGTCGGTGGTACGGAAGTAGAACTGAGGACGATAACCATCGAAGAACGGGGTGTGACGGCCGCCCTCCTCCTTGGTCAGAACGTAGATCTCGCCGGTGAACTTGGTGTGCGGGGTAACCGAACCGGGCTTGCAGAGAACCTGGCCGCGCTCGATGTCCTCGCGCTTGATGCCGCGGAGCAGCAGACCGACGTTGTCGCCAGCCTCGCAGAAGTCCATGGACTTACGGAACATCTCGATACCGGTAACGACGGTGTTCTGGGTATCCTTGATGCCGACGATCTCGACGGGCTCGTTGAGCTTGAGCTCACCGCGCTCGACACGGCCGGTAGCAACGGTACCACGGCCGGAGATGGTCATAACGTCCTCAACGGCCATCAGGAAGGGGAGGTCGTTGTTACGAGCAGGCGTCGGGATGTACTCGTCGACGGCCTTCATGAGCTCGCGGATGGCGTCCATCCACTTGGCGTCGCCCTCGAGAGCGCCCAGAGCGGAACCACGGATGACGGGGATGTCGTCGCCGGGGAAATCGTACTCGGAGAGGAGCTCACGGGTCTCCATCTCGACGAGGTCGATGAGCTCGTCATCGTCGACCATGTCGCACTTGTTCAGGAAGACGACGATGTAAGGAACGCCGACCTGACGGGCGAGCAGGATGTGCTCGCGGGTCTGAGCCATGGGGCCGTCGGTAGCGGCGATGACCAGGATAGCGCCGTCCATCTGAGCAGCACCGGAGATCATGTTCTTGACGTAGTCAGCGTGGCCCGGGCAGTCAACGTGAGCGTAGTGACGGGCAGCGGTCTCGTACTCAACGTGGGAGACGGAAATCGTAATGCCGCGCTCGCGCTCCTCGGGAGCCTTGTCGATGTTCTCGAACGCAGTGAAGTCAGCCTTGCAGCCCTCGGTCTCGGAGAGAACCTTGGTGATGGCAGCGGTCAGCGTGGTCTTGCCGTGGTCGACGTGACCAATGGTGCCGATGTTAACATGCGGCTTAGTGCGCTCAAACTTCTCTTTGGCCATAAAGCCCTCCTCTAAACAGGTCGTCCCCGGACGGGACTTTGCCTTTATACCATAGTGGCCTCTCAACATACTATTGAGAAGCCACCGTGTTACCTATGGTAGCGGTGACTGGATTCGAACCAGTGACGCCACGGGTATGAACCGTGTGCTCTAACCAACTGAGCTACACCGCCGGATGGAGCCTGCAACCAGACTTGAACTGGTGACCTCTTCGTTACCAACGAAGTGCTCTACCGACTGAGCTATACAGGCACTTGACGGGTGGGAGCTATAGGATTCGAACCTATGTAGGCAGAGCCAACGGGTTTACAGCCCGTCCCCATTAACCACTCGGGCAAACTCCCAATCGTTCAAGTATCCGCAGGTCCTTTGGTCTTTTGGACCGCCGCCCCCGCGAACGAAGAAGATAATACGATGCCACCTTGGGGGCTGTCAACGAAAACCTCTAGATACACGGTGCCGGGCGTATCTATATACTTTTGACCTGTGGTTTTGTTTAGTTTAGATATGAAGGGCGGTGGATTTGGCTGCGCTGGTGACATTTCACGAGGGAACACTTTGGCACGGTGGAGTACGTCTACAGCATCGACCTTCGATAACGGCCCTCTTGCACTATTACTTAGGTCGCAATCGGGCTTCCACGCCACGACCGACCAGGATGACCGGGACCGGTCCGGCCTTTGTCTCGATCTGTAACATTTAGAGAGCACTTTCTCCCCTATCTGTTACAGATCGAGATATTACGCAGAGACCCCAGCTTACGTCTCATTCTGTAACAGTACGAACGGTTTTCCGCCCCTTCGTGTTACAGATCGAGACATTTCTCAGCTAACCCGACTCTATATCTCAATCTGTAACAGCTGGACACTTTTTCGACCGCTCGCTGTTACCAATTAGAATAATGTTGAGTAATGAACGGTTGCAGAACCCTATGCCCGCATGTCGGCTCCGTTGTACAGCCTGCTGCCTTCAAACGATCGCAGCAGGAGTTCGCGACGTTCATCGAGGTCTTTCAGTTCGCAGGGGAACACGAACAGCATCACGTTTTGATGATACTTGTAATCGGCATAGACATCCGGATCGCCAGAACGTGTGGGCGTGGATACGACACCATCCGACATATGCTCGCTTGAGCCCACATAAATTCCCAGATAGTCACTGTAGTTCTTATCGTGATCGCCCTTTTGATACTTTGCGATAAGGTAGCAGCCAGGCATATCGAAACCGTTAAATGCCGCATCGGCAGTTTTACCCTGTCGACAGACAAACTCGTGCAGAGGCATCGCCGTCGACGCACTTTCGAAAATCGATTGCCTTGCAGCATTAATCTTCTTGCGAGCCTCGGCGGCTTCTCTTGAGTCCTGGAACGCTTTCGCAGCGCCACCCAGCGCGCCAACTGCCGCGCCAACGCCATCGGCCGCGACGCCGAGCCCCATACCAATACCATCGGCAACGGCGCGTGCGCCATTAGCGGCGCCATCAGCCGCACCCTTTACGGCACCACCGACGGCATCAACATCGACACCGAGTTGCTTTGCGCCATCAATGACGTCCGCGGCCGCAACCAGGACCTTCGCCGCAAGGCTCATCGCATCTTTTATTGTTTTCAGATTTACAGTCATCCTAGAATTCCTTTCGATATCTCGCATAACCGAAACAGCTCATGACTCATAAATAGCGTCAGGCGGTTGCGCAGCCTTCCACGACCATGCGAAATGCATGCAGCACCCAAGTCAGCAGTTTAAATCGGGCTACGTAATGAGCCCCAATGGGTTCCCATTAATCGGTGAGCGCAATGAGCGTCTCGAGGAACACCAATACTCGCACTCGCCCTCATTATTCGAAGCCAGATGATGTGTTCTACCGATAGCCCGTCACGAGCGTCGACGGTGCTCACGCCATTGTCGAGAGCCATCACGACAGGCGCCCGATCATTCGACTGACGCTTTAGGCGATACAAAGCCGAATAGCACGGCGTCTGCCACAGGTTGTTGCTCAACAAATACGCTGCTGACTGTGGCATACTTTATTCAGTAATTGTATCGAGAAAGAGAGTGTCATGGTTCCCCCGGGTAACGGCTGCAGCCAGATCATCATCATCGCTTTGGGCGTTTGCCTTGGCCTGACGTTGTTTGCGGTCTGTGGCTAAACGATTCAGATCTGCGCTCATTTCCAGCACAAATCTTCTGCCGCTGCTTGCCGGCATCGCATATCTCGTTAACAGATATATAACGAGCTTCGACTTTTTCCTCCCCTACGACTTCGCCCATTATCAGCTTGGAGATCTGTGCGGAGGAATCATTTTTCCCGCCTACGTAAACGTCCTCTGCGAAACGGTGAGCGGGAAAACGCCGATATGTAGCCTTGCGAGCAGTTTGGCATTATCGGCGGGATGCTCAATCTGCTGGGAAGTACTTGCGCCTATACTGCTCGAGTTCAGTACCCCAGATCCGCTTGATGCCTGCATGTACGTTATCGGCGGTATCTTGTACCTCGCGGCTTTTAAACTGACAGCGGGTAATCGAATATAGCCGCATATACAAGAAACGGGCCCTGTCCCACACGAGACAGAGCCCGAAACTCTCATGGAGTCAGTGACAGGAAGTCCGCGTATTCGCTTCGCGAATCCGCTCCGGCTTCGGATGCCTGCCGGCATCCTCGCCCGCTCGCTACGAACGCTCCGCGTTCGCTTGACGCTCGCACCCTCGCAGGTTCGATTCCGGCACACATAAGAAACGGGCCCTGTCCCACAAGGGAACAGGGCCCGAAACTCTCATGGAGCCAGTGACAGGAATCGAACCTGCAACCCACTGATTACAAATCAGTTGCGCTACCGTTGCGCCACACTGGCACACTTGGCGCTTTCGCGCGAAGCCAATTAAGAATAAAGGAATTGCTGACGAGGCGCAACAGACCCTTTGACCGACCACATCTCAAAACTCTTCGTCAGAACGAATAGTTTTATCTGTTCGCCAGAACCAAAAACTATTCGTTTTGGCGATGCCAAGCCGCAACCCATTGATTACAAACCAGTTGGTTGGTCAATCGAGAAAGCGGCTCCCCATAGAAGGTTTACCTACCTCCCGCGCAGAGCCTTGAGCTTGGCCAGGGCATCGGGGCTCAGGCGACTGCCCAGAGTCATCTTGATCTGCGGAGCTTCCTCTGCCTCGTGAACGTCGTTATCGATCTGCTTGATCTCGTCCACCAGCATGCGGCTCGAGATGCGCGTAACACCCTTGCCCATGACGACGGCCTGGATTGTGCCGTCACTCGATACCACGGAGCACGCGCGGCCCTCCTCACGTGCCTCGATGCAGAGCTTCTGTACCACGGTATCGGCAGAGACGCCCGTCGGCGAAAACTCGATGCGCACGCCGCGGGCCGGCAGGTTGGGGCGCTCGCTGGAGATATTGCCCGCACCGTCAAACACGATCACGGCCTCGTAGCGGCCCTGGGCAAACGCCGCCACGTCGTTGATGAGGGCGGTGCGCGCCATATCGTGAACGTCGCTGGAATACGGATCGTCGGAATGGTCGTATACGAGCTTTTCGTAGCGTGGCGTGCAGTGGATCACATTGTAGCCGTCGACCACCAGCAGCTCGGGCTTATTGGAGTGCACCGTCGAGACCGGATCGGCGATGGCTTGCGCAAACGCATTGCCGCCCACGCCATAGGTCGCGGCCGAAACAATCGGCTTGGCCGAGCCTTCGCCAAAGCGCTTGGCCTTGGACTTGGCGCGGTTCTTCTTGGACATGCGCTACTCCTCCCCCATGAGCTCGCCGGCGTTGCGACGCAGCCACTCAAAGCACAGCGCCGTGGTCGCCTGGGCAACGTTGAGGCTCTCGGTCATGCCGCGCTGGGGAAGCTTGGTCAAAAAGTCGCATTTCTCGAGCACCAGGCGCGAGATGCCGTCGCCCTCGGAGCCCATGACGAGCGCCACGCGACCCTCGAAGGGAGCATTCCAGCAACTGCCTTCGGCGTGCTCGGAGGCACCACCCACCCAAAAGCCAGCGGCCTTGAGGTCATCGAGCGCACGGGCGATATTGGGAACCTGTGCGATGGGCAGGTGCATGACGGCGCCGGCAGAAGTCTTGTAGCTGCCGACGGTCACACCGGCGGCGCGCTTGTTGGCAATGATGACGCCCGCCGCGCCCACGACCTCGGCGGAGCGCACGATGGCGCCAAAGTTGCCGTCGTCGGTCACATGGTCGAGCACGACGACGAGCGCCGGACCGTCGCCCGCACGGTCGAGGATATCGGCAACATCGGCATAGGGGAAATTGCCCACCTCGAGCGCAATGCCCTGGTGAGCGCCATGGCTCGACAGCGCATCGAGCTGCGCGCGCGGCACATACTTAATGCGGACGCCTGCAGCGTTGAGGTCGTCGACCAGGCGCGACAAGGCGGCATCGCGCTCCCCGCCCTCAGCGATGAGCGCGCACTTGACGGGAAAGCCGGTACGCAGCGCCTCGGCGGCAGCACGGCGACCTTCGATAAACTCGCCCTTGGGAGCCTGAACGTTGTCGCGGTTGCGATCGCGCTGCGGACGCGCAGCCTGGGCTTGGGAGCGCTCGCGCTGACCCTTGGGAGCGGCAGCGCGGTCGTTGCGGCGAATCGGACGCGAGCCAGAAGCAGCCTGCTTGCCGCCACGAGGCGCACGCTTGCGATTGTCGGCCATAGGACGGCCTCCTTAAATAGATAACGAACAAGAATCGACCGTCCGAGCCACGGCACCTTGCCTTTCAATCGTCGGGCATGACCACCAGGTCTATGCCCTCCTCTTTCAAGGCAATCTGCCGCACCTCGAACGGTCGACAAATACTAGAGACTCTTAATACGAGTGCCGGCGGCGGTATCCTCGATCGTCAGCCCGAGGTCCTTGAGCTGGTCGCGGATGGCATCTGCCAGATCCCAGTTCTTGGCGGCACGAGCCTCGGCACGAGCCTCGAGAATCTTGGCAGCGGCCTCGTCCACGTCGTCGCCCGTGTAGGCAACCAAACCGGCGGCAACGCCCAGCAGGCCCAGCGGCAACTCGACCTTGGGCTCGGGAAGCTCAACGCCAAACGTATCGAGCAGCTCGGCCAGCGTATCGGCGGCAGCCAGGACTGCGGCCTTGTCGGCAGCATCGCCCGCCTGCTCCAGATACTGATTGCACTCGGTGACAAAGCCAAAGACAGCACCCATGGCACCGGCGGTGTTAAAGTCGTCGTCCATGCACTCCTTAAAGGCGGCGCGGGTCTCGGCGGCCTTGGCGGCAAACGCCTCGGCGGCAGCCTCATCGGCATCGGCCGTCGCATGGTTCGCGGCCCAGCGCAGGTTCTCGACCGTACCGGCAATACGCGTGAGCGAATTCTCGGCACCCTCCAGGCGCTCCCAGGAGAAGTCGAGCGGCGAGCGATAGCTCGTCTGCAGCATCAACAGGCGCAGGGCCGCGGCAGAGTGCTGCTCGAGCACCTCGGCCAGCGTAAAGAAGTTTCCGAGCGACTTGGACATCTTCTCGCCGTCAACCAGCAGCATGCCCGTGTGCATCCAGGTGTTGGAAAAGCCCTGGTGCCAGGCGCAGGTGGCCTGGGCGCACTCGTTCTCGTGATGCGGGAAGGCAAGGTCGGAGCCGCCGCCGTGGATGTCGATCGGGGTGCCCAGGTAGCGATGCACCATGGCAGCGCACTCGGTGTGCCAACCGGGACGGCCCTCGCCCCAGGGACTCGGCCAGCTGGGCTCGCCGGGCTTGGCGGCCTTCCACAGGGCAAAGTCGAGCGGGTCGTTCTTGTCCTCGTTCTCCTCGATACGCGCACCAACCATAAGGTCATCGATGTTGCGGCCCGAGACCTGGCCATAGTTGGGATCGCTGCGCACAGCAAAGTACACGTCGCCGTTATCGGCGGCGTAAGCATGGCCCTGCTCGATGAGCGTCTTGATCATGGCGATCATGGGGCCGATCTCCTTGGTGGCGCGGGGGCGCACATCGGGATCGAGCACGTTGGCGGCGCGCATGACGCCGATGAACTTGTCGGAGAACTCCGTCGCGACCTCGGCGGCCGTACGGCCCTGCTCGTTGGCGCGCTTGATGATCTTGTCGTCGACATCGGTGAGGTTCTGGGCGAACGTGACCTCGTAGCCGCTCGCGATGAGCCAGCGGCGAATCACGTCAAAGTTGATGAACGTGCGGGCGTTGCCGATGTGGATGTTGTCGTAGACCGTGGGGCCGCACACGTACATGCGGACCTTGCCGGACTCGATGGGCTGGAACTCTTCCTTTTTATGGGTAGCGCTGTTGTAGATACGCATTCGTTACTCCTTAACGGTTTTCTGTAGCAGGCAGACGGCCCAGGCGCCGATTCCCTCGCCCTGGCCTTCCCAACCGAGCTTTTCGGTCGTAGTGGCGGCGACGCCCACGTTTTCGACGTCAACGCCCAGGGCATGGGCAAGGTTGGCGCGCATGGCATCGCGGTGCGGGGTGATCTTGGGTTGCTGACAGGCAATGGTGCAATCGGCATCGACAAACTCGAAGCCCAGCTCGCGCGCATAGTCCATCACGCGAGCGAGCAGCACCATCGAATCGGCACCCTCATAGGCGGGGTCGGTATCGGGGAATAGCTTGCCGATGTCTCCCCCGCGGCAGGCGCCCAGAATGGCGTCGGCCAAGGCGTGCGCGAGCACATCGGCATCCGAGTGGCCCAGCAGGCCGCGCTCGTAGGGAATGTCGACACCGCCGATGATACATCGACGCCCCTCCACCAGACGGTGGACGTCGTAGCCATGGCCAATGCGCAGGTTACTGAACATGGGGAAGGTCCTCTCCCTCGGCCATGCGGCCAAGCAGAATCGCGGTTACGGGACGCAAGTCCTCGGGCACCGTCACCTTAAGGTTATCGCGCGGGCTCTGGACGCAGCGGACGCGCCCACCCATGCGCTCGACCAGCGACGAATCATCGGTGCCGATAAAGCCCTCGGCAATGGCTGCAGCGTGGGCGCGCTTCATAGCATCGACGCTAAAGATCTGCGGCGTCTGCGCGGCCCAATAGAGCTCACGCGGCGGCGTCTCGACGATATTGTCGCCATCGACGATCTTGAGCGTGTCGATCGCGGGCTGGCCGCACACGACACCGTCGAGCGAGCGGTCGCCCACAAGCACGTCGATCGCATGGTCGATGGCCTCGGTCGTGATGAGCGGACGGGCGCCGTCGTGGATAGCGACATATTCGAAACCCGCCGGCACCGCGTGCACGCCGGCGCGGGTGGAATCCTGACGAGTATCGCCGGCATCGGCAAAGCTGATGGGCGTGTCATAGTCAAACGGGTCGATAGCCAAGCGGCGCATCTCGGCACGGCGCTCGGCAGGGCAAACCACGACGATATGGCCGACCTTGTCGCTACGATCGAACGCGCGGATGGACCAGCTCATGAGCGGACGGCCCGCCACGTTAACGAGCTGCTTGCCGCCGGGATTTCCAAAGCGCTGGCCGCTGCCGCCGGCAACGACCACGGCGCATACGGGCGCCATTATGCGTTCCCCTGTTTGGTGCCCTTCATGCGGTACAGCGAGTCCGCAAGAATGGCAGGGTTGTTGACGCCAAAGTCGCCCAAGCGCTCCGGATCCTCGCTGATGTCGTCCATGAGCTCCTGCAGCGAGCCATACTCGTCGACGATCTTCTCGGCCACGCCGTCGCGCACGACGGACACGCGCGAAAGCGTGCGCAGGCCCAGCGGCGTCATGACGGAGTCCTCGTCCAAGTCGTCATAGCCCAGAACTGCCGCCACGTGCTGCGGGTCGGACAGGTCCTTAGGCGTCATACGGCTCAGCTCGGCGCGAATCTTCTCGGCGTTGGCCTCAGAGGAATCGCTCGCGTAGTCGCGGATCATCAAGTCGTATTCGGTATCCATGCTGGAGCCCGCGAGCTGCTCGAGCTGCATCTGCACGAGCTTACCCTGGTTACCCAGCTTGACAATGCAATCCTTAAGCTCGGTCTTTGCCTGCTGCATGATCTCGAAGCTCGAGAAAATACCGGTAATGTCGGCGAGTGTGACGTAGTCGTCGAGCTCGAGGGCCGTCAGGCGCAGCAGGGAGCGATCGAGCGACTGACGGGTAGTCTGGAGCGTGGCGACGAGCTGGTTGACCGAGCTCATGATGGTGGTGACGGGCTGGATCTCGTAGCTCTTGCCGTGGACGTACACGTTGACGACGGCGCGACGAGCCGAAACCGAGATCACGATGGCATCGGTGAGCACCGACATGCGAGCGGCAGTACGGTGACGCATGCCCGTCTCACTCGTGGCGAGCGAGGGATCGGGATTGAGGTGGAAGTTGGCGCGCAGGATCTGGGTAAGGTCGCCATCGATAACGATGGCGCCGTCCATCTTGGAAAGCTCGAACAGGCGGTTCGAGGTAAACGAAATGTTGAGCGGGAAGCCGTCGTTACCGGCAGCGAGCACGTTTTCGGTGTCGCCGACGCAGATAAGGGCGCCCAGGTGACCGGCGATGATCATGTCGAGGGCGGTGCGGATCGGCTGACCAGGTGCCGTCAGGCGGATGGCCTGTTCCATACGCTTTTGCAGCTCGTTCTTATCCAAGGTATCGCTCCCATCGTATACGCTCCATAAACGCTAAATAGTTTCTCACGGTTTGTCCCTGCGGCGCTTGCGAAATCCGATGCTTACAGAATGAGCGAACACAGCTGAGAGCCCAACCCAAATCAGCTGTTCATGTGGTAGCATCGGGATTCGCATAAATGAGGGAGTAGTCGCGTGATCGGGTTCGCCTCCGGTGGCGCGGCAAGTCAACACACTGGCCGATGCGGCCTGGCTTGCCTTAATGAACGAGACTCGTGGCTGTGCGCGCAACGCGTACGCCACGGGTCTTTTTTGTTACTCCCCCAAGAGGTACACGCGGGCCCGCCCGCAGAGAGGGAGCCAGACTATGGGACTCGCAGAGCTTGTGTTGCTCGCTATCGGCCTTTCTATGGACGCTTTTGCCGTATCCATCTGCAAGGGCCTTGGCATGAAAAGGATCAACCTTAAGGTCGCCGTGATACTCGGCCTGTTCTTTGGCGGTTTCCAGGCCGGCATGCCCGTAATTGGGTGGGCCCTTGGTAGCCAGTTCATGGGCATCATCAGCCCCATCGACCACTGGATCGCCTTTATCCTGCTCGCCTTTATCGGCGGCAAGATGCTGTGGGAAGCCTTTACTGAGGACGAGAACGAAGGCGACGGCAAGGATGCCGAAAAGATCGACCTGGGCGAATATCTAATCCTTGCCATCGCCACCTCGATTGACGCGCTTGCCGTGGGCATCTCGTTTGCCGCGCTCTCGGTCGATATCGTTCCCGCCGTGTCGCTCATTGGCATCACGACCTTTGTCTTCTCCGTTGCCGGCGTAGCGATCGGCCACACCTTTGGCGCGCGCTACGAAAAGCCCGCCACCATCGTGGGTGGCGTCGTGCTCGTCCTCATCGGCCTCAAGATTTTGCTGGAGCATCTGGGGATTTTGGCGCTGTAAAACACCCTTCAAAACTAAACGTCCGGATGAGGCCTAATGCAGAGTTTTGCATGAGGCCTTTTCATGCAGACTTTTGCATGTCATACTATGATGCAAAAGTCTGCACGTTAGGAGATCGCCGTGGATACCCTTCCCATCACCACACCGCGCCAAGCTGGCATCTACGTGCGCCAGGCACGCGAGGCTCAGGGTCTCACCCGTGCCGCCCTCGCTAATAAGGCCGGTGTTTCGGAGCGCCTGCTCGCATCGCTCGAGCTGGGAGATGCCACGGGCATTCGGCTCGACAAGCTGTTGGCAATCTTCAATGCTCTCGGACTGGCGCTCGCCGCTCAAGGGGATATCGCCAAAACGAATAACGAGCAACCAGTCGACGCCCCGCATGCCGATTTGCAACCTTGTAGCACCCCCAGGTGCCATCACGCTCAACGTCCCTCTCATAGCCACCGTCGCTGCGCCGCCATTCCGGTTCTTGCAGACGCCCCCTTTACGTCCGAGCTCTACGACAAGGCCTTCGCCGATTTCGCCATGTCCAATCTCGGAGTCTCGATTGCCACAAGCGCATCTGCCCAAACCAAGCCCGAAGGGAGATAGCCAATGGCCAGAAAAACGCTTCGGACTATTATTTGCGGCGTACCCGCAGGAACGCTCATGCAAGATGAGAGCGGTCTAGTCAGTTTTGTCTACGATCAAGATTATGACGGGCCAGCCCTATCGACCAACATTCCCATATCAAATCGCACATACGGCCAACAGGTCATGAATCCGTACTTGTTTGGTCTTCTACCCGACAGCGAGGATCAGCGAAAGGCGATTGCTGCCGAATTCGACGTTAGACCCAACAATGCCGTTGCGCTACTCAGCCATATCGGACTTGACTGTCCGGGTGGAGTGCAGTTTTGCGCCGAAGAAGACGTCAACGCCGTCTTGCATCGCACCAGCGAATACCGCCCTATAGGCGATCACGAGATTGCACTGCGACTCAAGTCAATCAGAGATGACCGCAATGCATCGTGGATGGGCCTAGATGAAAGTTGGTCACTTGGAGGCAATCAGGGCAAGTTCGCTCTCGCACTCATAGACGGTCGCTGGTGCGAATGCGTGGGCTCCTCGCCCACGACGCATATTTTCAAAAATGGCGTCATCGGATTTAAACTTGAGGCTCTTAATGAGTTTGTCTGCATGAAAAGCGCCCAGCGCGCGGGTATCGCAACGGCGAACGTTGAGTATCGCTTATTTGAGGACGAACCCGCCCTCATTGTTGAGCGATATGACCGCGTGAAAGTCAAAGACGGAACAATCATGCGTCTACACCAAGAAGACCTCTGTCAGGCTCTTGGAGTGATGCCCGCTCAAAAGTACACGGCAGACGGCGGCCCGACCGCACGCGATATTCAGGAACTCCTCGTCAATACGAGCCACCATCAACTTAACCTGTATCTGTTTACGCAGATACTTTTCTTTAACGCCATCATCGGCGCACCGGACGCGCATGCGAAGAACTATTCCCTGCTTCTTGGAAACGGCGGCACAGCTATGATGGCTCGTATGTATGACGTTGCATCGGGGCTGGCATACGAACGTATGCGCCGCCGAGCGCGCCTTGCCATGAGCGTTGGCGGCGAAAATCGTGTGGGGCGCATCGGTCCAGGCGCCATCCGCCGATATCACGGCATGGACGACCCCGCGCTGGAAGCGGCGCTCACCGATGCCGGGCTGACCGAGAAGTTTTGTTTTGCGACCATGATGGACCTCGCCTACGAGGTACCCATTTGCATGGAAGAGGTCATGGACGAATACGCCGACCTGCCCGGCATGGCGGACCTGCGCGAGCATATGCTCGGCCCCGTCCGCGAAAACTGCCAGCGCACCCTCGACCTCATCAGGGCAGAAATGGACTAGGTGGCCGTAATTTCGCAATTATCAAACAAAAGAGAGGGGGCACCCGTCGCAAAAGCTCGGATGTCCCCTCTCGTAATGTCATTTGCAATCCGCTAGCACGTAGCTCGAACTGCTGCTAGCGCAACCTTTACGCAGCGAGGCGCTTGAGGACGTCGATGAGCAGCTCGTAGAAGCGCTCGGCAGAAGCGAGCTCCATGCTCTCGTCCGGGGTGTGGACATCGGAGAGCGTCGGGCCCACGGCGATGGCGTCCAGGCCGTGCAGGGCCTCGGCAAACAGGCCGCACTCAAGGCCGGCGTGAATGGACTCGATACGCAGCTCGGAGCCAAAGAGCTCGCGATAGCTCTCGACAAAGACGTCGCGGACCGGCGAATGCTCGGCATAGCTCCAGCCGGGATACTCGAACTCGAACTTGGCGTCGAAGCCCAGGACATCGGCCAGCGTCTGCAGGCGGTCCTTGAACTCGTTCTGCAGCGAGGTGATCGAGGAGCGCGGGGACAGCATGATCTTGACCTCGTCGTCAGAGGTGGCAACCACACCGATGTTGGAGGAAACCTCGACGGAGCCGTCGGTGGCGACGTTGCGGCGAATCACGCCGTTGGGGGCAAGACGCAGGGCGCGGATGAGGGCAAGCGCGGACTTCTGGTCCATGGCCTCGACCTCGGCGTCGTCGGCAATCTCGACGGTGCAGGTAAAGCCGGGGTCGAAGACCTCGAGCTCGGCAGTGACGTCGGCGATGATGCCCTTTGCGATCTGGGCCGCGGCCTCGGCGGCAGCGTGGTCGGCGTAGACCAGAACAGCCTTGCACTCACGGTTGATGGCGTTGTCCTTGGTGCCGCCGTTAAAGCTGACGATGGCGGGCTCGCCGGCAACCATCAGGCGGTCGATGATGCGGGCCATGATGAGGTTGCCGTTGCCGCGCTCCAGGTTGATATCGCTGCCGGAGTGGCCGCCCAGCAGGCCGGAGATGTCGAGCGTGAGGGTGCTACCGGTCTTGTGCTCGCGCGCGATCGGGCAGGTGTAGGTAACGACGACGCCGCCGGCACAGCTGACGGTGGCAACGCCCTCTTCCTCGGAATCAAGGTTGATCATGGTGCGGGCGCTAATCTGGGACTTGTCGAGCGTCTCGGCGCCGACCAGGCCAGTCTCCTCGTCGGTGGTGAACACGCACTCGAGGGCCGGATGGGTAATCGAATCGTCGTTGAGCACGGTAAGCATAAGCGCGACGGCAATACCGTTGTCGGCGCCCAGAGTGGTGCCGTTAGCGGTGAGGACGCCGTCCTTGACGACCAGGTCGATACCATCGGTCGTAAAGTCGTGCTCAACGGAGCCCAACTTGTCGCACACCATATCGATGTGGCCCTGCAGCATCACGGTCGGGGCATTCTCGGCACCGGCAGATGCGGGCTTGCGAATGATGACGTTGTAGACCTCGTCCTGGTACACATCGAGACCGCGCTCCTTGGCAAACGCAACCAGGAAATCGCTGATGCCCTTCTCGTTGCCAGACCCACGGGGGATCGCGCTGACCTCCTCAAAGAAATGGAACAGCTGGGCGGGCTCGTAGCCGGTAATCTTGTAGTCCATGGTGCCTCCTTGGCGCAACTGGTTAGACAGTAAGACATGCGACTTGTATATTCCCAGACTTTGCGTGCATAAACCAGTCGAAAACGCCGAGCGCCCTCGCATCATCGGCTAACGGTGGACCGTATAGCGTAACGGTCACAACTTCCGCAGCTCTACAAATCGAGGCGCCCTTTCCGGAGCGCCTCGATTGCGCGTATCAAATTGTCGCCACGCCCTACAGCGCGCCGGAACCGGCTTGCATCATGCCGCCGGGGCCCGAGGTCACGCCGCCGCTCACGGGCGCGGCGTTGCCGGTGTGCGGTGCCGCCGGAGCGGTATCGCCACCGAGCGTGCCCGCCGGACGCGGTGCCGGGATCTCGCCCGTGCCGTGGCTAAAGACAAACTTGCCATCGGCCACGTCGCACAGGACGGTATCGCCCTCGCCCCACTCGCCGGCCAGAAGCTCCTCGGACAGCGGGTCCTCGATGAGCTTTTGAATAGCACGGCGCAGCGGACGCGCACCGTTGGTGAGGTCGGTGCCCTCGGCCACGATCTTGTCATAGGCCGCATCGGTGAGCTTGATGTTCATGCCGTTGGCAATCAAACGCTGACGCAGGTCGTCCACCAGCAGGTGCGCGATCTTGGTGAGATTCTCGCCCGAGAGCTTCTGGAACACCACAATGTCGTCGATACGGTTGAGCAGCTCGGGGCGGAACAGGCGCTTGAGCTCGCCCATCGCGCGACCACGGATCTCACTCGACGTGAGACCCTGCTCGCCGGTGGTGCCAAAGCCAACGCTCGCATCCTGCGCAATCTCGCGGGCGCCCACGTTGGACGTCATGATGATCACGGTGTTGCGGAAGTCGACCGTCTTGCCCTGGCTATCGGTCAGGCGGCCCTCCTCCAGCACCTGCAGCAAGATGTTGAAGATATCGGGGTGCGCCTTCTCGATCTCGTCGAACAGCACGACCGAGTACGGGTGACGACGAACGGCCTTGGTGAGCTGGCCGCCCTCGTCGTGGCCCACATAGCCCGGGGGGCTACCGATGAGCTTGGAGACCTCGAACTCACTGCCAAACTCCGACATATCGAAGCTGATGAGCGCGTCCTTGCTGCCAAAGAGATACTCGGCGAGCGTCTTGGCGAGCTCGGTTTTGCCCGTGCCGGTGGGGCCCAGGAAGATAAAGCTGCCGCCGGGGCGACGCGGGTCCTTGAGCGGCGAGCGGCTGCGGCGCACGGCCTTGGCAACGGCCTCGACGGCCTCGTCCTGACCGATGATGCGCGTCTTGAGCACGCTTTCGGCCTGCAGCAGGCGGCGGCTCTCGCTCTCGGTGAGCGAGGACACCGGCACGCCCGAGGTCACGGACACGATGTCGGCAATCTGGGAGACATCGATGGTGAGCGGGCTGGCGTCGAGCTCGGCGGTCCAGGCAGCTTTGGCCTCGGCGAGCTCAATCTCGGCAGCCTTTTGCTGCTCGGTGATCTCGGCGGCCTTGTTCATGTCGTCGCTCTCGGTGGCCTCCTGCGCGGCGGCCTTAAGCTCCTCCACGCGATGCTCGGCCTCGCGCACCGGCTCGGGCGCGCGGTTGGCGGCGATGCGGGCGCGGGCGCCGGCCTCGTCAATGAGGTCGATGGCCTTATCGGGCAGGAAGCGATCCTGGATGTAGCGGTCGGAGAGGTTCGCGGCGGCCTCGATAGCACCCTGCGTATAGCGCACATGGTGGTGCTCCTCGTAGCGCGGCTTGAGCGCGGTCAGGATCTTGACCGTGTCCTCGACGCTCGGCTCCTCGACATCGATGGTCTGGAAGCGACGCTCGAAGGCCGGGTCCTTGGTGAGGTACTTGCGGAATTCCTCGGCCGTGGTGGCGCCGATAATCTGGAAGGCACCGCGCGCGAGCACGGGCTTGAGCATGGAGCTCGCGTCGATGGAGCCCTCGGCAGAGCCGGCACCGATGATGGTGTGCATCTCGTCAATAAACAGGATGACGTCGTCAGCTTCGGTGGCCTCCTGGATCACGTTCTTGAGGCGCTCCTCAAACTCACCGCGATACTTGGCGCCCGCAACGAGGCCCGGCAGGTCGAGCGTCCAGATGTTCTGGTTCATAAGGTTCTCGGGCACGTTGCCAGCTGCAATCTGCTGAGCCAGGCCCTCGACGATGGCCGTCTTGCCCACGCCGGGGTCGCCCAAGATAAGCGGATTGTTCTTGGTGCGACGCGAAAGGATCTCCATCATACGCTGGACTTCCTTTTCGCGACCAATTACAGGGTCGAGCTCGCCGTCGCGCGCCTTCTGCGTAAGGTTGGTGGCGAACTGCTTAAGCGTATCGGTGCCGCTCCCCTTTTGCTGCGACGCGTCCGAGCCGCTAAAGAACGGCAGGCCCGCACCGGGACGCCCGGCACCGGCGCCGGCGAGCGGACGCTTCTTGTCCTGGTCCTTGGCGGTAAGTTTCTCGATAGCCTTTTTGATGGAGGCGGACGACACACCCAGGCGCATGAGGATGTCCATGGCCATGCCGTTACCCTCTTCGACGATGCCAATCAGCAAGTGCTCGGTCGACACGTAGGTCTGGTTGTTCTCACGTGCCACGCGGAAGGAGCGCTCCATCACGCTAATGACGAGCGGCGTAAAGGCAAGCTTGGCAGCCTCGGTCTCCTCGCTGGGCTCGGGAACCGTGGTCTGGACCTCCTTGAGGGTGTCCATGATGTCGTCGTAGGAGATATCAAGCGAGCGCAGCGCCTCGGCAGCGATGCCCTCGTCCTCCTTGGCGAGTGCGAGCAGCAGGTGCTCGGTGCCCACCTTATTTGAGTGCAGATCGAGCGCCTCCTGTTTGGCCATCGACATGACCTTGCGCGCTCGATCGGTAAATCTATCTAACATGCTCGTTTCCTTACATGAGTTCATCGAAATCAAAACGCCCGCCCGTCGGCGGCGCTTTTGTCTCTTTACCCACAGGTTGTCTATGTTAACAGCTGGAGGAATATCTATAAACCCGGCTCACATGAATGCAGGTTATGACCGCATCGCGGGACTCACCGCGCGATGCGCGACAGGCGCCCCGCAAGAGAAACCCTAGGCGTCTTTCACCACGTCGGGACTCGTCGCACGCGATGCGCGATAGGCATCGGCCTCCTTGGAGACGCGTTCGAGCAGCTCGGATGTATCGACGCCCTCGACTTGCGCGACCGTTTCCACCGTCTGCATGGCGACCGCCCTCAGGTACGCGCACGCGCTGTCCCCCGGCTGCTCGAGGTCTATCTCCTCGCCGCCCTCCCGGGCAAAGCCGACCGCCATCACAAAGCCCATGATGCCCGAGACCAGAAAGCCCACCGCAAAGCTCGAATCTGCCTTGAGCTCTTCTCCGTCGGGGTGGACGATCTCTCTCACGCGGTCGATGATGATCGTATGGATGCCCTGCACGACCTGCTCGGCGGCACCCGCCCTCATGGTGATGACGATGCGCCGCAGCAGGCAGCGGACGTCGCGCCGGTCGAACGCCGAAAGGTCGCCCTCGCTCGAAAAATGCCAGAGGGCATCGGTGATGAGCTCGTTATCCTGCAGCAGCTGGGCTATGGCGATGGCGACGAGTTCATCGAAATCGTGAAAATAGTAGTAAAACGTTCCGCGATTGCACTGGGCGGCGCGGGTCACCTCGCCAACCGACAGCTCGAAGATGCTGTTGTTCTCGATGAGCTCCCAAAACGCCTCGATGATACGGGTGCGTGCATCGGGCGCATCGGCGTCCTTACGCGGTCTCGCCATGCGCCTCACCGCACCCCTGCGCCTTGGCGTTCATGATGAGCATCTGAAGACGGTTCTCCACGTTGGCGAAGCTCACGTCGGGATCGTAGTCGAGCGGCAGGAACTGCGCCGTGGGATACTGCTCCTTGAGCGCATGGATGAGCCCGCGCCCCACGACATGGTTGGGCAGACACCCGAACGGCTGCAGGATCACGAAGTTGCGGCAGCCGCGCTTGGCGTGCTCGAGAATCTCCGCCGGAATCAGCACGCCCTCGCCCGCATCGAACGTATGGTGCAGGATCTTATCGCTCGCGCGCACGAGCTCGGGCATGCGCGTCGGCGGCTCGTAGAGCGGGCTCGCCGCGCCCAGGCGGTCGCAACGGTCGTGCGCGAGCTCGAACAGGTTGTCCGCCGTGGCGTACCAGGCCTTTTCGGGCAGCGACAGGTCGACGTGGAACTCGCGCGACTGCGCATGCTTGTAGAAATAGGTCTTGCGGATCACGTCGGTCATGCGCGCCTCGATGACCTCGAGCCCGTTGTCCTCGAGGTAGCGCTCGATCTCGTGGTTGGCGCCGAGATGGAAATTGAGCAGGTACTCGCCCACGATGAGAACGGTCGGATGCGGGTTCGAGCGGTCGTACGGAACGGCGTCCATGATCGCAAGCGCGCGTTTGAAGCCCGTCGCCTGGCCTCTCAGCCCGGAGCGCTCCATGCCCTCGATAACCTCATCGAGCGCGCGGTCGAACGCAGCGTCCGCCGCGCCCTTCTCGAGCTCGTAGGGACGGATGCGCCTAAGCATGGCCTCGAGGGCATCGATCATGGGAAGACCGTAGGCGATCTGGATGCTCGGGCCAAGGCCGAGCTTGAAGCCCGGATGCGCATTGTGGGCATCGACGTCGTCGTTGGTGAGCACCGGGACATAGTCGTATCCCGCGTCGTCGAGCGCGCGGCGCAGCAGGGGCATGTAGTGCGTCAGGCGGCAGTCGCCGATATACTTGCCAGTCACCACGGCGACGTCGTGCGGGTCGTACTTACCGCTCTCGAGTGCCGCGAGCGCCTCGCCGATCACGATTTGCGCGGGGAAGCAGATGTCGTTGTGCACATAGCGTTTGCCCAGGCGGATGGCATCCTCGCGCCCGATATCAAGGGCCTCGGCGCGCACGCCCTGATTGCGCATCGCCGCGGTCATGAGCCTGCAGAACGCATGGGAGGTGTTGGGGACCAGCGCGATCTTGTCGTGCCGGTCGCGCTTGGTGTACTTGACCTTATACGGGTCGTCGAGCGGATGGACCGCGTGCACCCGGGCGCCCTCGGCACGCTCCTCCGCGCGACGACGGTTGACCGACTCGATAAACGAACGCACGCGAATGCCCATGGGACCGGCGACGTCGCTCTCATCGAGCTTGATCATCATCGGAACCTTGGAGCCCATCTCGCCCATCATGCGCGCGATCTCGTCGGTGAGATACGCATCGTGGCCGCAGCCGAAGCTGCCCATCTGCACGAGCTCGAGCTCGGGCGTCGATGCGACGATGACCGCGCACGACAGCATGCGCGCATGGTAGTTGTTCACGATGTCGATGCGGCTGTTGGAAAGATCGACGTTGCAGACCCCCGGCACCGCATCGGGCGTCAGCACGGGGATGCCGCGCTCAGAGAAGAGCTTGGGCAGCCCGTGGTTGACCAGCGGGTCGTTGTGGTACGGGCGCGAAGCGATCACCACCGCGTAGCCGCCGTCCTCGCGCACGTTCTCGAGCACCTGCCTGCCGCGCAGCTGCAGCTGGTTCTCAAACGTCTGCTGCGCGCGGTCCGCCTGCTCGGTCGCCTTGGCAACCAGGTCGGCATCGATATCGAAGGTCTCCTTGCACCACGCCTTGAGCTGGCGGTTTCGGTCGCCCTCGTCGTACCAGTGGAACAGCGGCGTATCGAACGGAACGCCGAAACGCTCCTCCGGGTTATCGGAATTGCGCATCACGTAGGGGTATCCCTTTACGACGGCGCACATCCACTCGCTGGTAGAGGCGGTGTTTTCGGTGGGCACCGTCGTGATGATGGGCATGAAGATGCGGTCGACGCCGGCGTCGACGAGATTGCGGATGTGCCCGTGGACGAGCTTGGCCGGGAAGCACACGGTGTCGGATGTGACGTGCGCCAGACCGCGCTCGTACATCGCCTTGGTGCTGCGTCCCGAGACGCGCACCTTAAAGCCGAGCGTGCTGAAGAACGTCGACCAGAACGGCATGGTGTCCCAGAACTCGAGCACACGGGGAATGCCGATCGTGACATCGCGCCCCCCGCAGACGGGAACCGTGGGGCACGACTCGAACAGCAGCTTCTCGCGGTCGACAAAGAGATTGGGGGCAGCCGCGGTCCGGTCGCGCCCCGTGCCGGGTGCCTGTGCCTCGCAAGCACCCTGCGGACGCAGCTCCTCCGCCGCGGGAACCTCGCGCACGAGCTCATCCCATGAGATGGCGCCGCCGCGCGGGCAGCGATTGCCCGTGACGTAAAGCGAGCCGTCGCCAAATGCCACGACCGCGCGCTGGCAGCGGTTGTTGCACCGACGGCAGGTAACGCCGCCGAACTCGCGATGCTCGAAGCGCTCCACGGCATCGAGCCCGATAAACGACGTGCCGGCGTCGCCCTTGCGGCATTCCTCGCGCGCGAGCAGGGCGATACCGATAGCGCCCATCAGCCCCGGGTGGGGCGCACGCGTGACGGGTTTGCCCAAATACTGCTCGAATGCGCGCAGCACCGCGTCGTTTCGGAACGTGCCGCCCTGGACGACGACTTTGTCGCCCAGACGGTTGAGATTTGAAACGCGAATGACCTTGGTGAACACGTTCTCGATAATCGAACGGCAGAGACCGGCCATGATGTCGCCCGGACCCTTACCGCGCCGCTGCTCGGAAACGACGCTGCTGTTCATGAACACCGTGCAGCGGCTGCCGAGAACGGCGGGGGCTTTGGACGAAAATGCCTCGGTCGCGATATCCTCAACGGCTATTCCGAGGTTTTTGGCAAAACCCTCGAGGAACGAGCCGCAGCCCGCAGAGCACGCCTCGTTGACGACGATATCGGTCAGCACGCCGTGGTTGAGCCAGATGGCCTTCATATCCTGTCCGCCGATGTCGAGCACGAAGGTCGCATCGGGAACGCATGCGCACGCGGCGCGGGCGTGCGCGACCGTCTCGACCGTATGGTAGTCGGCGTGGAACGCGCGCGCGAAAAGCTCCTCGCCGTATCCCGTGGTGCCCACGGCATCGATCGCAAGCGTGACTCCCGCTGTCTCCCAGCGGTTCTTCAAGCTGACAAGACCCTGTTGGGCGACGTCGAGCGGTCTGCCGTTATTAGACGCGTAGAACGAATCGACAAGCTCACCCGCCTCATCGACCAGGGCGAACTTGGTCGTCGTGCTCCCCGAATCGATACCGAGCGCCACACGCACCGTCTCTCCGGGCGCATACGCATCCGGACCCTTTGCCGGCGTCTCTTTGCCATGGCGTGCCGTAAAATCCGCCTGCTCGGCAGGTGTGGCAAAAAAGGGCTGGGCAAGACGTCCCTCCCCGCTTGCGGGCGCGACCGTCTCGAGCTTATCCAGCCGGACAAAAGCGTCGGGAAGGTCGATCGGTTGGGACGATGCGAACATGTCGGTCAGCGACAGGGCGGCACCGCGCGCGACCATGATCTGCGGATCGCGCGGGACGATAACCTGATCGTCCGATAGATTCAGTTGCTCCCGGAACACGCGGACCAGCGTGGGGTTGTAGGCGAGCGTACCGCCCTCGAAGATTACCGGCGGCTCGATGTCGATACCCTGGGCCAGACCGCCGATCGTTTGGCGGGCGACCGCGTGAAGCGCCGAAAGCGCCAGGTCGGTGGTAGGAATGCCCTCGTTGAGCAGCGGCTGGATATCGGTCTTTGCGTACACGCCGCAGCGGCCCGAGACCTCGTGGACGGTCGTTCCCCGGCTTGCGAGCTGCTCGAACTCGCCCGATTCGGTGCCGACCCCCATGAGCTTTGCCATCTCGTCGATAAATGCACCGGTACCGCCTGCGCACGAGCCGTTCATGCGCATGTCGGCAACCTCGATGTCTCCCTTATCGTTGGTGCGGAAGAAGATCATCTTGGCGTCTTGGCCGCCCAGCTCGATGGCGCAGCGCGTCTGCGGATAGAACCTGCTGATCGCGAGCGCGTTGGCGACCACCTCCTGAACGTACGAGGCGCCCAGCGCGGTCGCGATATCGCGCGCACCCGAGCCGGTCACCGCAACGCGCAGCGACTCATGGGGAAAGCGCTCGGCGAGCTCGCCGAGCATGGCGCGCACGCTCGCTGTCTGACACGCCCCGTGGCGGCGATATCCCCACCACGCCTCGGTCATATCCTCGTGCATCGCGTAAACTTTGGTCGTCGTCGACCCTACGTCCAGTCCTACTAGCAACGCCATAATGCTCCGTCTCTCGCATTTTTCCTGCTAGAGATATACCACTCTACGTAATACAACAGACTGTTGTATTTAAACTCCGTATAAAAAGCGGCTGCCGAAACGCTTCAGCAGCCGCCGAATGCACCAACAGATTGTTCTGCGCGCTAGCACGTCGGGCAACGGAGCAGCACGGGCCCTCCGGTCATGCGCACCGCTCACGCCCGCGATGTCGCCGAGAGAGCTATCCACGCTTAGGGCTCCAACCAAGCAAGTCGCCCGCGCTCAGCAGATCCCTAAGCGAGCTACTCGCACTCAGGAGCCATAGCCTGCTCCAAGAGCTCGGCATGCTCCTCCTCGAAAACCGTCCCCACAGGGAAGGCGCGACGGAAGACGAAGTGGGAAATCGGACCGGCTACCAAAAGGTTCCACGGCAGCGCCATCACAAAATTATGCGGGATGTTGATCATCCAGATCGCGGGCACGGAATACAGGTTCGCAAGGATGCCGCCGGGCATGTGCGTCAGACCCTCGCAGGCACCGTACAGCGACATGATGATGACCATGGGAACGACCATGCAGGAGCTGACGGCGAGCGTCATGGCAAGCGGCGAGCTCTTGCCCGGCGTGACCAGGAATTTAAAGGCGAAGCCCTTAGCAAGGGGGCTGGCAACAAACCAGTCGCAGCACATGGCAAAAATGTAGGCAACGGGGAAGCCGAGCCACGCGGCGGCAACAACCTCGCCGTTGATGGCCCCATGCTGCAGGGCAACGTTGTAGATGCTCATCCAGAGCACCATGCAAAAGCACATGATAAAGGTGAACAGCAGGCTCTCTCGTTTGTTGATAGGCATAAAGGGCAAAATCCTTTCTGTGTTACGCCGCGGCACCACGCAACAAAAACGGGCGGGCAAGATGGAGCTGTTGGGACTTCATCTCGCCCGCCCGTGGTACGTGCGTCTGCGACTACTTATGTGGTGGAACTACCCTAACACGAACGGCGCGCGCTTCGTAAGCGTTGAGTTTATGGAGATGCAGGGCACCAATAATCCCCCCGACCCCATAAGTTGCGGTGGAATACGGACTGTTTTGACCCTTTAAGCAGCAATTCAGTCCCTATTTCACCGCAACTCATTGGGGGTGCAAAGTAACCTGTCCCCCTTGCACCAATTAGCTGGTGTGGCGCCAGCGAGGGTCGGTGAGGGTTCTCGCCACACCCAGACCAACGGGCAAAAACGCCACGATGAGCACCGCGCGTACAAACCAGCCGAGCATATTAACCGTGTCGAAGGTGCACATGTAATACATAGAGCGATAGAGATACAGACCGGGCACCATAATGACAATCGAAGGCACCGTGAGAGCGATGCGCGGGTAGGTGAGCTTGACTTCGGCCAAGCTTGCCAGCAGACCCGATACCAGCGCGCCGATAAACGCGGCCGCCTCGGGAGGCATGCCTGCGCTCAGGCCCAGGAAGGGAAGCACCGTCGGCGCATCGACGAGCGTAAGGCGCAGGGTATTGGACACGGCGCCGATCAACCCAGCTGCCGCGGCCATCTTTACCGGGCTGTTGAACATCACCGAGAAGCCGAATACGCCAACGAAGCTCATCACCACGCGCAGGAGCGTAAGGGCAAGCGGCGAAAGGCCCAGTGGGGCAAAGTCGTCCGGCGCCAGGCCAACACACTCGGCAACCATCCAACCTACGAGCGTCGCCATCACAATAATCGATACGGCATATGAAAGGCGCTCGATACCGCTTCGCATGTCGAGCTTGGCGATGTCGAGGCCTGCCGTAATGAGCGGAAAGCCGGGAATCACAAAGAGCATGGCGCCGATATAGCCTTCTTGGTGCGACATTGCCCCCGGTATGACCTGGCCAAGGCCGAGCAATGCCAGCAGATACGAAACGCAAGCGAGCGCAACGCCGGTCGTCAGCGCGCTGAACTGACCAAGGCCTTGCTTGAGAATATGGGAGCGGGCAAAATTGCCGACACCCGCGCCCACAAACGCGCAGGCCATCTCGATAGGGCCGCCGCCGAGCAAAAAGACGAAGGCGCCGCAAGCACAAGCTGCCGCAAGGCCCCGTTGCCAGGGAGAGTAATCGGGTTTTGAACTCTCAACGGTCTTGAGCATCTCGTGGTATTCGTGCACGGTAAACCGGCGCCCATACGTCTCGATTTCCTTTAAGAAGCTCTCCATCATCCAAATGCGATGGGTATTGACTCCCGTTGTGGGCAGGCTGACAACCTCGTTAAAGCAGTGGCCATCTTCGATGCAGGTGCACTCAAACGACAGGAGACTTAAGTCAACGTGGATGGTCACACCGAGTACGGCGGCGACGCGATTCATGGTATCGCGAACACGCCAGGCACCCGTTCCGCTCGCGAGCATAAGCATACCGGTGCGGCAGATGATGGATGATTTATCGGTGAGCGGCGCATCGACGGCAAGCTCATCGCCTGCCGTCACGATCTGGTGCCAGTCAGTTTTCATATGGAGCGCGCCGGCACGAACGCCGTGGTGCATGGGGGCTCTCGAAAGCAGCGAGTCAAGGCGCGAAGACTGTGGGGGCTCCGTTGATTCGTCCTCAACCTCATCAGTCTCTTCATCGACCAGATCAAATGAGTCAAGCGATGCCGGCTCGCGACGATCGATTAGCTCCTCATCCTCATCATCAAAGTAATTGAACTGATCGAGCATGTCCTCTTCGATTGCACGCTCGCTCGCGTCGTCCATATAGACGCTCCCTTCCTACCGACTAACCCCCATCCTAGGCAGCAACGGCTAAAGGAAACATAAAAGAGACGGCTGTCATGCATGGAAGGCGCAAACCCCCAATGCGTCGGTAGATCCCCAACGACTAGGACTGTCCCCAAGTGCCGGCAGAAAAGGAACGTCCCTAAGTGCCAACCAGGGCAACACCGCAGATAGAGGACGGACAGCGAAAGCCCGCCAGAGCGAGCAAGGTGCCTTCAAGAAAAATCGCGCCGCAGGTTGAGCATAAGTCAGACACTATGACCCAATCCGAAGGCACGGAAACGACAGGAGCCCCCGCTCGTGACCGCGGGTCGGGGCTGCGACAATGTTGTTGAAGTGCCAGAGGCGCAGCCGCGCCGCAACGAGGTTGGGAGGCTCCCGTGCCTAGATATTCTACCGCCTTCGGAATGGACGTACACCTCAGGTCCACCACCGTCTGCGCGCTCGACGCGGAGACGGGCGAGGCCGTGACGAGGAGGTTCCGCGGCAACCCCTGGGGCGAGGTCGCGGAGTGGATGTCGGGCTTCCCCGGCCCGTCGCTCGCCGCCTACGAGAGCGGCTACCTCGGCTTCGCCCCGCAGAGGGAGCTCTCCGGGCTCGGCGTCGACTGCGTCGTCGCGGCCGTCTCCAAGGTCCCGAGGTCGGCGGCAGACCTCTCGTCCAAGAACGACCGCAACGACGCGGCCAGGATGGCCAAGGCGATACTGTCGCACGATATCTCCCCGGTATGGGTGCCGTCCCCCGAGATCGAGGGGCTCAGGGACCTCGCCGCCGCCCACGACGCGGCGACCGCGAGGCTCGCGGCGGCGAAGCAGCGGCTCCTGGCGTTCCTGGCCCGCCGCGGCTACGCCTACGGCGGCACGACGCCGGCCGGCAACCCCCGGAAGTACTGGACGTACGGCTTCCTCAGGTGGCTCGACGGCATACACCCCGCCGACGACGGCGGCATCCGGACGCTTGCGGCGCTGAGGAACGAGGTCGAGGCGGCCGACGAGACGAGGGAGGCCGTCCTCGCCGAATACAGGGCCGCCGTCGCGGCGGGCCCCCTCTCGGCCGAGGTCGAGGCGCTCCAGTCGATCAAGGGGTGCGGGTTCGCGCTCGCCGCCGCCTTCGCGTCCGAGGTCGGCGACTTCTCGAGGTTCCGCTCCGGCAGGCAGGTGACGTCCTACTTCGGCCTCGCCCCGAAGCAGAGGTCGAGCGCGGACTCCGTGCGCCTCGGCGGGATCAGCGGGGCCGGCAACGCGCTCGTCAGGAAGCTGGCGGTCGAGGGGTCCTGGTGCTACGCCCAGGC